>CAZYJB010000068.1:0-10293 GCA_964647675.1 uncultured Verrucomicrobiota bacterium
GGTGACCATCTTGAGCGGGCGGCGCTCGGTCGGGTCGGCAGGGGTTGGCGTGGAGACGTCAGGTGTCACGGCGATGAAGCTACCATGCCACAGCGGAGGCACAAGGGATGTGCCGAGGATCGCCTGCCGTGGTGATGGTGATGGTGATGGTGGTGGTGATGAAGGGGCGACGCGCGATGGATTGCGATCGCGCCGTTCGATCAAGGGCGCTTCTTGGCGTCGAGGTTGACAACCAGATCCGGTTCGGTGACGGGCACTTCGACGCCCTGGGACGGGACCTCCTGCCGCGCGATCCAGAGGATGGCGTTGAGGATCACCTTGCGGAACGAGTCGTTGCCCCAGTTGCGATGGACATGGCCGCCCGTAAACCCGAAGCCGCGTCCGCCGCCCTCGCGTTCACGCACCCACAGGGTCGTCTCTGCGCGACCCTTCGCCTCCTGGATGTGCGGGTAGGGTCCCTTAGGCCAGACGTAGGGCCCGTTGCGCACCGCCTCGGAGGGCACGGCGGTGAGGATCGGCGTGATGCCGGCCAGGTCGTCGCGGAAGCGCATGTTGATGTACCACTCGTCACGGATGCTGAACGGCTTCACGCCGCGCGCCACGGGGTGATCGGGGAACTTCTCGAACTCGGGCGACCACATCGGGTTGCAGGAGAACTCGTGCTCGTAGTAACCGCCGATCCAGCTCTGCATCGCCTTTCCGGGATCGCCCTTGGGCACTTCGACGCCGTAATGCATGAAGCCCAGGCCAACCCCCGCGCGTGCGAGGCCGTCGAGGAAGTGCAGGCGGTTCTCCTGGATCGCCGGGTGCCCGGCTCCGCCGTCCGCATAGATCACTACAGCATCCACCCCGTCGAAGGCATCGAGCGACGTGGGCCAGCCGTTGGACGCCACCGTGGTCTGCACCGTGCCGAGGCGGTCCAAGGCCGATTTGAGCAGGAGCGATCCGGCCCGGAACTCGTGGTCGCCCGGGCCGTGGGAGACCTTGCCAGCGATCAGGAGTATGCGCGCCGGTTCGGCGGCCTGGACGGACAGGAGCGCGCCGAGCGCGGCGAAACCCAGCAGGAGCCGGAGCAACGAGGTGGTCATGGCAACGCACCGATGATGGGACGATCCCGGAGTTCGCGCAACGCCGTCGTCCGGTCCTCTCCCATGCTCTCCTTCGTGGTTCAACCCGAACACTACGGTCACCAGCGACAGCACTCTCGACTGTACGAGGTCAGTTGAACCACGAACTCACGAAGTGCACGAAGGACGGAAGGCAAGGTTGACGGTGATCTGCCTTCCCTCATTCGTACTCAGGGAGTTCCTCATGGTTCATGGAGAATTGGAGCCGGATCCGCACTTGCCCGGGGACCGGATTGGCACCACGGTCCCGCACATTGCGCCCCCAACGGTGGCGCCCGAAGCCATGAACATCCGATCCCTGATCCTGACCGTGGGCCTGACCTCCCTGCTCGCCGCTTCGTCCGCCCTGGCCGGGGCTACCTGGAAGACCGACCTGGAGGCGGCCAAGACCGAGGCCAAGCGAGACAAGAAGCTCATTGTCATGAACTTCACCGGGTCCGACTGGTGCGGCTACTGCATCAAGATGAAGAAGGACACGCTCGATCAGAAGGCCTTCGAGGACTACGCGGCGAAGAACGTCGTTCTGGTCGAGGTCGATTTCCCGATGAGGAAGGCGCAAGCCGCGGCGCAGAAGAAGGCGAACAAGGCCCTCGAGGCGAAGTATAAGATCGAAGGCTATCCCACGTTCCTGGTGGTGGACGGCGAAGGCAAGGAACTGGCGCGCCACGTGGGGTACCTGCAGGGCGGGCCGGATTCATTCATCGCGTTCGTCGACGGCGCACGGCACAAGCAGAAATAGGCGTCCCCCGGAGGCGGTCGCTCCACCTGCCGGCGCTTCAACGCAGTCGGTGAAAGAAACCGCGCGCGGTGGCGCAGGTGGCGGCGCTCAATTGCTCCAGCGAGCAACCCTTCACCGAGGCGACGATCGGTGCGAGATCCGCCACGAACGCGGGCTCGCACCGCTTTCCGCGATGCGGGAGGGGCGCGAGAAAGGGGCAGTCGGTCTCGAGCATCAGGCGGTCCAACGGAACCACCGCCAGCGCGTCGCGCACGTTCTGGGCGTTCTTGAAAGTGGTGATCCCCGTGAAGCTGAGCAGTCCGCCAGCCTCGAGCACCGCCCGCGCTTCGTCCGGCGTACCGGTGAAGCAATGGAAGACGAACGGCACGCGACCGCGGAGCGGTGCGAGGTGCGCGAGGGTGTCGGCGAAGGCGTCCCGCTGATGAATGACGCAGGGGAGTCCGAGGTCGACAGCGAGCGCGAGCTGTTGCTCGAAGGCAGAGGCCTGCCGCGCCCGGCGGTCGTCCGCCTGTTCCGGGGTGAGACCACCCCAGCGGTAGCGGTCGAGACCGGCTTCTCCCAGCGCGACAACCTTGGGGTGGGCGGCGAGTTCGCGAAGGGCTTCCGTGATGGTTTCGGGTTCCTCGTGGGCGTGATTCGGATGAACGCCGACGATGGCGTGCACGGCGTCGAACCGATCGGCGAGCACGAGCGCGCGGCGGCTGCTCTCGAGGGTCGTGCCGATCGTCAGGATTCGGGAAATGCCCGCCTCGAGAGCGCGTCGGACGACTTCGTCGAGGTCCGCCTGGAACTCAGGGAAATCGAGGTGAGCGTGCGTATCGTAGAACTCGGCCATGGAGCCGGAAGGGTAGGGGAGGACCGGATCGGAGACGAGGCCGGGGAGGGATGGAAGGCCGGGGAAGGTTGCGATCCTATTGGGGCTTAGGCCCCCACTCGTCAGACGGAGCCGGCGAGCCACCGGGACAGATGGCCCCTTTGCCGGTGGGTCATGTGCCCCGTCTCGTGACTGGGCATTCCCGGGGAATGCCGACCGACTCTCCGCGGGAGGGGTCGGCCCCGCCTACTTCGTCTGCGCGAAGAGCATCAGCACGCGCGGACCGCGGTCGGTCTGGAGCTGGAAATTCTCCTCCTGCATGCCGTGCGGCGTGGCGAGACCGTCGCAGGTCTTGTCGTAGGTCGGCTTGCCGTCCACCAGCAGCATGTAGTGATGGGTGCGGCCGCCGGGAATCTCGTTCAGCGTCACGTGCCACGAATCCATCTTGCCGTCGCGATGCAGGGCGACCGGCTGCCAGTGGGTGAACGATCCCACGATCTCCACCGACTGCGGTTCGGTGGTGTGCCCGTCCGGCATGCGCCAGCGAAACACCTTGCTGAAGATCTGTTTATTGGGCTGTCCGCTGTTGGGGCGGGCGGGAGTGTCACGCTTCAGGCCCGCGCCCTTGGCGGGCGTTGCCTTGCGACCCAGTAGATTTCCAAAGCTTCGGAACATGTTACATCGTGCATCCTAGAGCGCGGCGGAAGCTAGGTGACCCAGCGTCCAGACTCAAACAGAGAGCAAAAAAATCTTCCGGCAACGCCGAACTTCGAGGGCGTTCCTGGTCACCAGACGGGCTTCAGCCGCCAGCCGGAGAGCGCGGTGAGGCGGGCTCGACCGCCCTCAGCCAAGACGGCGACACCCGTGTCACCGCTCTGAAACGGCACGACCCGGGTCAGCACCTGCCCAGCCGCATGCACTTCGAGGCACGAGCGATCGACGACCACGCGCAACTCGAGGCGTCCGCCGGTGAGATCACCGAACAGGGACATCGCAGTGTCCCCGATCTGAAGCTGGCGCCCGTCCCAGCGCAGGTCGACGCCACGCGAGCCGTCCTGGGAGCGGAGCAAGCGCAGGCCGACCGCCGAAGCCCGTTCGCGTTCGAGGGTCACCTCGAGATCCAGCGTCTCGCCTTGGAGGTCCGGCACTACGAGTTCGCGCTCGAACTGCTGGTTCCTGAGGCGCTTGCGCCCCGTGCGCAGGAGCGCGACTTCGGGCGCGAGCTGCTGCTGCAACACTCCGCCTTCGACCCGCAGTACGCGCGGCAGGCTGAGGCAGCCGTTCCAACCGCGGCCCTCGGGGAATCCGCGCACCCAGCCGAACAGGATCTGACGGTCGGTGGCATCGCGCGCGGAATGAGGGGCGTAGAAGGCTTCGCTGTAGTCGAGCAGGCCGTGGCGTCGCGCTTGGAACCGTCCCGCCCCGACGTCGAAATGACCGGTAAACCATTCCACGCGGCGATGGGGTGAAACGATGAGGACCCAGGTGTCGCCAAGAGGAAAGAACAGCGGGCATTCGAGGTTGCGCACAGCGGGGTCGGGATGCTGGAAGAGGACGCCGCGATGGCGCCACGCGGTGAAGTCCGCGTTGGTGGCCTCGTAGAGGCTGACCACCGCCTCGCCGCCCCTACTCTGATTGAGGTTCCCGCCACAGACGAGGAAGGTGCGGCCCTCGGCGCGGAACACATAGGGATCGCGCCAGTCGTAGATCTTGCGCTCGCCGTGGAGGCGTTCGGTCAGGAGCGGATTGCCCGCATGCTTTCGCCAGGTGAGAAGGTCGTCCGAACCCAGGGCAGCCCATTGCTCCGCGTGGGAGGCGGCGTTGCGTCCCTTCGCGATGCTCGTGTAGAGGAGCATGGGATCGCCGTTGGCGTTGAGCGTGGCGCACCCGGAGAAGACGTGCTCCTCGCCGCGCTCGGTGGAGGGCCAGAGCGCGATCGGCAGGTGCTCCCAATGCAGGAGGTCGCGCGTGCGCGCGTGGCCCCAATGCAGGTGGCCCCAGGTGTCGCCGTAGGGGTTGTGCTGGTAGAAAACGTGGAACCAGCCGCGGTGCTGAATGAGACCGTTGGGATCGTTCATCCACTGCGCGGGCGCGCGGAAGTGCACGAGCGGTCGCGCGGGGTCGGAGCTTGCGCGGAGCACCGCGTTGCTGACGCCCGCCATGGCACGCGCGATCGCCTCAAGGCCCTCCTCGAACGGCGCCGGTGCGGCGGGGGACGCGGCATTCCGGAGGAGCGCGACCGCGGCGAGGACGCCGCGCCAGACGCGAGCCTGACCCCGCATCGAGGGCGTTCCTACCGGCAGGAGGGGACGGTTCACTGTCGCAGGACCTTCTTTGTTAGCGTGGTGTCCGCGCTTCTTTCCGGCGCGACGATGCCAGCCATTCTTCGATGCGCGCGGCGACCTCGGGATGGCCGGTCTTGCCGCGCGCCACGTCGAGGCAGCGCTGCGCAGCCTCGCGCCGGCCGAGGAGAACCTGGGCGATCGCCTGGTCGAGCAGCAGTGAGAGATCAGGGCGGGCGGCGAGCAGGAGGGGTTCGATTTCGCGCAACGCAGTCTCGAGGTCGGCGCGACCCTCGTCCGCGCGATGGAGTCCGACCAGGGTGCGACCGCGGCGCACGAGCCAGCGGGCCTTGAGCCGCGACGCGGCGAGTTCGGGTTCGATGAGAGCCAGCGCCTCGCGGTATCGACCGGCGTCGAGGAGCGCCTCGATGCGTTCGAGGGCGAGGATGACCGCGCCGGTCTCGCGCAGGCCCTCCTCGAGCCCGCCGATGCGGCGGCGGTGGTTGCCCGTCCTGCGTTGGAGTTCGCTGCGCAGGAGGTACCACTCGGGATTCAACCGGTGCAATCGCAGGGCGGCCTCGCAGTCGGCGAGCGCGCCGCGGGTCTGGTCGAGGGATTTCAGGAGTTCGGCCCGTTGAATGAGCAGTTCCCCGCGTTCGAACGGTGACAACACGTCGGTGCCCAGGGCGCGGTCGAGGACCGCGCGCGCGCGCTGGGTTTCACCGGTGGCCACCAGCACGCGCGACAGTTCGCGCAGCGCAGCGACATTCGCGGGCTCGAGCGTGAGGGCCCGCTCGAGGTCGCTCAGCGCATCGGCGTTCTTCCCGATCAGCACGTACTCGATCGCGCGATCCACCAGCAGGTCCGCGGTGGGACCTGTGGCCTCGATCTGCTGGGTGATCTCCTCGATCTCGTGCTCGGGACCCTCGTGCGCGAGCGCGGGAAACGGGAACCCTGTCAGCGCCACCATGACCGTCAGGATCGCGCCCAGGGACGGGAGCCATCTCCGCGGGAAGGATCGGGAATCCATGGTCAGTCCTCCATGACCAGGGTCGCGTCGAGTCGGAGGTCCGAGCTGTCGGGGGACGAGTTGTGCACCTCGATGGCGAGGATGTTGGAGCCGTCGCGCGCGTGTTTGTGGGCGTCCTTGAGCCCGATGTACTGGCTGCCGGCGGAGGTTCGCGCCGTGATCTTCTGGGCGTTGCGACCGCTGCTGCGTCCGATGCCGACGCGCGCGACTTCGCGGCCATTGAGGTAGGCGATGAAGCCGTCGTCGCAGTCGACCAGCAGGCCGAGTTCGGTGATGCGATCGGCCTGCTCGATTTCGAATTCGCGCCGAAGGTAGAGCGTGGTCTTGCCGTGGTGCAGGGCGTCGAGGCGAGTGCCGAAAGTGCCGCGTCCGTAGCCGAACGCGCCGGCGCCGGTCGACCATCCTGAAGCGTCGAAGCCCGGCCGGGTCCAATCCGCGCCGCGCGGGGCGGGATCGTACGTGTAACGCCAGGAGGCATCGGCGGGGATGAGCACGCGGTGGTCGAGCGCCGCGGTGGCGGGAATGGAGACGGAGTTGGTGGGCTTCTCCCAGGCCGGCTGCTGCCAGGGCAACGCGAGGCGGTTGGGCGTGAAGTCGGCGTTTTTGACCACGCTGAACAGATCGCGCTCCACGCCGTCGCGATTGATCATGCGCGCGACGAGAGTGTCGCCCTCCACGTCGACCAGCACGGAGCCGTGTTCGACGATGATCTTGCGCATCACGGGCAGAGTGCCGACGCGTCCGAGGTTGGCGCCACCGTGGCCGGTGACGATCTGGACCGTGCCTTCGTGCGGGTGGTTGCCGGGCCGTTTGCGGTAGGGGCCGTCACCGGAGGGATCGCCGTCGCCGTCGTCGAGGACGACGTTCTCGGCGACGGTGGGGGTGGCGTAGGCGCCGTCCATGAGCATGGACCGCTCGTACACGTGCGAATGCCCGGTGAGTACGAGGTCCACGCCGCCTTGTTCGATCACCGGCATGATGAGCTCACGCATCTCGGTGAGGTCCTTTTCCTTGTCGCTGTCGTGGCTGCCCTTCGTGTAGGGCGGGTGATGCCAGAAGGCGACGATCCATTCCGCGCGCGTCCGTTCCAGATCGGCCTTGAGCCAGCGTGCCATGGGTTCGGTGGGACGCCGGTCGAGGTCGTGGGAGTCGAGGCAGATGAAGTGGATGTTGGCGTGGTCGAAGGAGTAGTAGGCCTCGGTGCCCGAGGCCACGCCGCCCGATTCGGCGCGGGTGGGCACGACATAGGCATCGTAGTAGGGCCCGATGCCGGTGCGGCCACTGGAAGTGCGACCCTCGTGATTGCCCATCGTGGGCCAGCAGACCGAATGCCGGAGCGTGAGGTCGTAGGACTCGAAGAAGCGGCTCTGGAACTCCCGGTCGCGTCCGACACCGTAGGCCATGTCGCCGACGTGCAGCCAGAAATCGAGCGGCCGATTCTCACGCTCGATGGTACGGCGCATCGCCTCATGGACCGCGTACTGGGGTTCACGCCCGGTCCCGCTGTCGCCGAGCACCCAGAATCGCACGGGTCCGCGCGTCCCGACCGGCGGCGGGGTGGTGAACTGATAGCCCGCGTTGTCGGGGGTAAGACGGCGGTCGCCGTCGTAGACGGCATAGTAATAGCGCGTCGAGGGCGAGAGATCGCGCAGTTTGACCTCGTATTGAAAGGTCCCGACGGGAGCGGAATGCAACGATGGCAGGGCGAGGTGGGCGCGGGTGCGCAGGGACGCCCAGCGGGAGGGCAGGGTCTGGCCATGGGTGCCCAGCGCGGCGCGCGAGACCAGGTCCGCGGCGCGGGCGCGGAGGTCGAGGCGGGCCGGATCGGTGCCGTAGCGAACGACCGGTTGGATCGGACCGTCCGTGCGCCAGACCACGTGCATGAAGGTGGGTCCCGCAAACTGGAGATAGGGCGCGCGCGAAAAGGGCGCGGGAGGATTGGCGGCCGGGCTCGAGGGGACGAGCAGCGCGACGAGGGCCACGCTCGCGAAGCGCGTGAGACAGGAGAGTCGCGCGCGGCCGCGCACGCTGCGGAAACGCAGGGCGCCGGTCCGGGGGTCCAGTGGGGACGACATGGCCGGCATGCTAGGCGGCAAGGCGGGCGGGGCAAGTAACGGGTGTGTGAATGAACGGGTGCGTGAATCCTGTCCGCTCCCCGCTCCGCTGAGCTGAGCAGGGCCTTGTTTACGTTTTCTTGATGGGATCCGCCCGCCTCTTAATTACCCGCGCGCGGCGTCCGGATCCACGGTGTCCCCATGACGAACAACCAGGGAGTCCGGTGATGCTCGATCTCGTCTTCGTCGGTGTGCTGATCGCGTTCTTCGCCTTGAGCGCCGGCTACGTTCGCTTCTGCGACCGGCTGTAGGGAGGACCTCATGGAATCCATCCTCGTGGGCCTCATCGGCGTGGGTCTGATGGTGTACCTGTTCGCGGCCTTGATCTGGCCGGAGCGTTTTTGAGTCAGACAACACACGTGTGAACACCTCCGGATTCCTTCAACTGGCGCTGTTCGTCGGCGCTCTGGCGTTGATCACCAAGCCGCTGGGACTCTACCTGGGGCAGGTGCTGGAGGCGCAGGGACGGACCTGGTTCGACCCGGTGCTGCGTCCGCTGGAACGCGTCACCTACCGCGCCCTGGGTGTGGATCCCGCGCGGGAGCACGACTGGAGGCAGTACACGCTGGCGATGCTCGGGTTCAGCCTGGTGAGCGCGCTCTTCACCTACGCGATCCTGCGGCTGCAGCACCTGCTTCCGCTCAACCCCCAGCACCTGGGGCCGCTCGCGCCCGACCTGGCGTTCAACACCGCGATCAGTTTCACCACCAACACCAACTGGCAGAGCTACGTGGGCGAGACCACGATGTCCTACCTGTCGCAGATGGTCGCGTTGACCCTGCACAACTTCGCCTCGGCCGCGACGGGCATCGCCATCGCCGCGGCGTTCGTCCGTGCGCTCGCGCGTCCCACGTCCCGGACGCTGGGCAACTTCTGGGTCGATCTCGTGCGCGTGACTTACTACGTGCTGCTGCCCGCGAGTCTGATGTTCGCCTTGTTCCTGGTGTCGCAGGGGGTGGTCCAGAACTTCGCACCCTACACCGAGGTCCGGCTCGTCGAACCGCGACGGGTGACGGTGGACGAGGGAACCGCGGTCGGGGATCGCGCCGTCGCGGAGGATCGGATCATCGACGAGCAAACCCTCGCGCAGGGGCCGATGGCCTCGCAGGTCGCCATCAAGATGCTCGGCACCAATGGCGGCGGCTTCATGAACGCCAATGCGGCCCACGGCTTCGAGAATCCCACGCCCCTGTCGAACGTCGTCCAGATGCTGTCGATCTTCGCCCTCGGCAGCGCCCTGACCTATCACCTCGGCCGCAGCGTGAGGAACCAGGCGCATGGCTGGACCATCTGGGCCGTCATGATGGTGCTGTTCGTCGCGGGAGTGCTGGCGTGCTGGTGGGCCGAGGCGGCGGGGAATCCGATCCACCATCAACTGGGCATCCATGCCGGCGATGGCAACCTGGAGGGCAAAGAGGTGCGCTTCGGCATCTTCCATTCCGCACTCTTCGCCACCGTCACCACCGCGGCGTCCTGTGGCGCCGTGAACGCGATGCATGATTCCTTCACGGCCCTGGGCGGCCTGGTGCCGCTGTTCAACATCCTCCTCGGCGAGATCATCGTCGGCGGCGTCGGCGGCGGCCTCTACGGAATGCTCGTCTTTGTCGTTCTCGCCGTCTTCATCGCGGGACTGATGGTGGGCCGCACCCCGGAGTATCTCGGGCGCAGGATCGAGGCCTACGAGGTGAAGATGGCCATGCTCGCGCTGCTGGTTCACGCGGTCGCCATCCTCGGCTTCAGCGCCTGGGGGGTGGGCAGCGACTGGGGCCAGGCCGGGCTGAATAACCCGGGCCCGCATGGGTTCGGCGAGATACTCTACGCGTTCAGTTCGGCGACGGGGAACAACGGCAGCGCGTTCGCCGGGCTGTCCGCCGACACGCCGTGGTACAACGTGACCCTCGGACTCGCGATGCTCGCCGGACGGTTCCTGGTGATTGTGCCCATCATGGCCCTGGCCGGTTCGCTCGTCTCCAAGCGGGTCGTACCGACCAGCGCCGGGACCTTCCCGGTCGCGGGCGGAACCTTCTTCGCGCTGCTGGCGGGCACCCTCCTCCTGGTGGGCGCGCTGAACTTCCTGCCCGCCCTCGCGCTTGGCCCGGTGGTGGAACATTTTCTCACCCTTGAAGGGAGGCTGTTTTGAAGCCGTCGGATTCCGATCGGGCCTCGGTCGGGCAACCGCAACGCGGT
>CAZYJB010000069.1:0-1060 GCA_964647675.1 uncultured Verrucomicrobiota bacterium
ATGTGCCGCCGGGGATCGTACACCGGCGCGAAGAAGGGGAAGCCCTGGATATGGTCCCAGTGCGTGTGGGAGATGAGGATGGCGAGATCGAGCCGCGCGGCGCCTGGTTCCGAGGCGAGGTGCTTTCCGAGTTCCCGGATGCCGGTGCCGGCGTCAAGAATGACCACTTGGCGTCCGCACCGCACTTCCACGCAGGAGGTGTTCCCGCCATAGCGCGCTGTCTGCGGACCGGGGACCGCGACGGAACCACGCACCCCCCAGAAGCGCAGGTGCAGCGGTGCGTCCTGGGTCGGGGATGGGCGGGGGTTCCGCGAAGGGTGGGGCATGGTGGACCGCGGGGATGGCTCTCGCGCCCCGGATGGCGCGTCTTTAGTGGGTGGCGACAGGGCTGGAAAGCCCGAAGTCCATTGGAAATCCCTCGAAATGTCGCTTGCGTTGGGTGGGGGCATTTGATACCCCTTCCGCCCATTTTGTACGCGGGAAGGATTAAGGATTGAGCCATGGCTAGGATTTGCGAAATCACCGGCGCCCGTCCGTCGAAGGGCAACATCATCTGGCGGAGTGGTAAGCCGAAGCGCGAGGGCGGAATCGGTACGCACGTGACGGCGATCACGAAGCGCCGTTTTTTCCCGAACCTCCAGCGGGTGAAGGCCGTGATGCCGAATGGAGAAGTGCGCTACATCCGCGTGAGCGCGAAGGCGATCAAGAAGGGCCTGGTGACCAAGGCGCCGAAGCGCACCTGGCGCAAGCCCGAGGCGGCGGCGGCGAAGTCGAAGTAACGGCTTGCTCGCTGGTCGCGTTCCCCTGGGCGCCGCGCGTATCGCGTGCGCCCGGCCTTGGCAGAAGGGTGGGAGCGATTGGATTTCAGGTGAGTTAGGATCCAGCCGTCCGGTGGACAGGCTGGGAGCTCGTTCGTGTGTGAAAGGCGCCCGTGCAAGCGGGCGCCTTTTTGTTGTTGGAGGAAACTGGCGGCCCAGGAACTGGTAGAGCGGTCGGCCACCCCCCGGCGTCCCCGGAGGGGAACCCCCGGGCAGACACACCCCGGCACAGGCGCCGGTTA
>CAZYJB010000069.1:1070-10216 GCA_964647675.1 uncultured Verrucomicrobiota bacterium
ACGACTCGGCATCCCCGGGGATGCCGAGTCGTGACACAGCGGTCATGACCCACCGGGGAAGAGACGCCTTTGACTCTGCAATTGCGGGAGCCGGAACCCTGTGGTCACACTTCAGTCCATGCACCATTCCCGTCCGGAGGCTGCCGGAGCGCCGCAGCCAGATTTGTCCACTGCCACACCCGCGCCTCAGTCCCCGCCAACCCGCCGCAGCTTCATCAAGCAGGCGGGCGCCGCCACCGCCGTTTCGGCCCTGGCCGGAGTGAAGCTGCCCTACGTCCATGCCGCCGACGACAGCACGGTCAGCGTCGCGCTGGTCGGCTGCGGTGGCCGCGGCTCCGGCGCCGCCGTGAATGCGCTCTCGGTGAAGCGCGGTCCGGTGCGCCTCCTGGCGATGGCCGACGTGTTCGAGGACAAACTCAACGGCAGCTACGACGCGCTGAAGCGCAGTTCGGTGGGCAGCAAGGTCGAAGTTTCGGACGACCGGAAGTTCATCGGGTTCGACGCCTACAAACAGGCCTTGGACTGCCTGCGCCCGGGCGACGTGGCCATCTTCACCACGCCGCTGGCCTTCCGCTGGGTGCACTTCCAGTACGCGATCCAGAAGGGGCTCAATGTGTTCATGGAGAAACCGGTGACGGCTGACGGCCCGACCTCCCGGCGCATGATCAAGCTGGCAGAAGAAGCGTCGGCCAAGAATCTCAAGGTGGGCGTCGGGTTGATGTCGCGCCATAGCCGCGCGATGCAGGAGCTGGCCAAGCGTATTCAGGACGGTGAGATCGGCGACATCACCTTCATGCGCGGCTACCGCCAGCACGGTCCGGTGGGATCCGCGTTCACGCCCAAGTGGAATGGGCAGGGTAGCGAGCTCATGTACCAGATCCGCCGGTTCCACAGCTTCCTGTGGGCGTCGGGCGGCTGCTTCAGCGACTTCTACATCCACATCATCGACCATCTGTGCTGGATGAAGGGATCCTGGCCGGTGAAGGCCCAGGCCAGCGGCGGGCGGCATTACAAGACCGACGCGGATGGGAATCCGTACGTGGACCAGAACTTCGATTCGTACAGCGTTGAGTACACCTTCGCCGACGGCGCGAAGATGCTCTTCGGCGGCCGGTGCGTGGACGGCGCGCAGCCGAACTACGCCAGCTATGCGCATGGCACGAAGGGCATGGCCATCGTCTCGAAAGCGAACGACTGCGGCCTGCCCTCGAGCACCTACAAGGGACAATCGCCCGATCCCGACCATGTGATCTGGACCTCCCGCGTGGCGCCGGACGAGCGCGATCCGTACACCAACGAGTGGAACGACCTGATGGACGCCATCCGCAACGACAAGCCGTTCAACGAGGCGAAGCGCGGGGTGGAAGGGTCGCTGGTCACGTCGATGGGCCGCATGGCGGCGCACACCGGCCAGGAGATCACCTTCGACGACATGATGAACTCGCCGCACGAGTTCGCGCCCGACGCCGACAAGTTCACCAAGGACTCGCCGGCGCCGGTGCAGGCGGATGCGAACGGCCGCTACCCGATTCCGGAGCCCGGCCGCAAGAAGGACCGCGAGTACTGAGCGGTCCTGGTCGGGACGAAATCGGAGGGTTCTTTGCGGGGCGGCGGATCCGGAAGGATCCGCCGCTCTTTCATTTCGCATTCGGCGTCATCGCGGGTCCGATCCTTCGTTCCGCAACTGGGTGGCGTGCCGGCTCCGACCGGCGAGGGCGGTCTCCGCAGACGCTCGCACGCGATGCCGGCTGCTGCATGCCTGAGAATGGGAAGGAAGGTCGGTGGGTGTCCTGTTCGGACACCGAATCGCGAGACGGAGTTCGCGATCCACCGGGCTGAATAGCTTTGGGAAAGGAGTTGCCGGAGGCGGATCGAGCGTCGCCTGCACGGCGACGGCTACGGGGTGGGAAGGGTCGCGACGATCCGGACCACGTGGGCGACGAGGGATTCGACGTCGAGCAGGCGTCCGATGCCTTCGTAGCCGCACGAAAGCAGGCCTTCCGCCGGGCCCAGGAACTCGGCCCCGCGGGACTTGAGTGTGGCGACGTTTTGCTGGGTGGCAGGGTGCTGCCACATCTTGCCGTTCATCGCGGGTGCGATGACCAGACGTGCCTGCGGATTGAGGGCGAGCGCGATGCAGGTCAGTGCGTCGTCGGCGATGCCTTGCGCCAGTTTGGCGAGGCAATTGGCCGTGGCGGGCGCGATGAGAAGAAGGTGTGCCGAGTCAGCCAGCGCAATGTGCCGCGGCTGCCAGCCGTCATCTTCGTCGTAAAGGCCCGTGACCACCGGTTGGCGCGAGAGGGTCTTGAAGGGAACCGGCGTGACGAAGCGCTGCGCCTCGTCGGTGAGGACGACGTGGACCTGGTGGCCGAGCCGCGTGAGTTGGCTGGTAAGGTCGATGGCCTTGTGCGCGGCGATGGAGCCGGTGACGCCGAGGACGATGCGGGTCGGGGTGCTCATGGACACGGGAGGCCGGGGCCGGTGGGAGCGGCGCCGAGGGTACCCAAGTCGCGACCTTCGAGGCGGAGGTGGCGTGTGCGTGCCGTCTTGAGTCGCTCGACGGCGAGGATCTGCTGCATGGCCTCGAGGTCTTCCCGCTCGGTGCCGCTCACCAGCAGGTAATCGCATTGCCGCCAGGTTTCCATCTCGGCCTGCGCGGCGGCGAGCCTGGCCGCCACGATCTCGGAGGCGTCCTCGCCGCGGCCGTGGAGCCGGCGCTCCAGTTCGGCCGGGGTGGGCGGCATGATGAAGGCCGTCACGAGCGACGCCGCGAGGACGGGATCGGTGGCCGCCTGGGCCCGGATCGCGGCGGCGCCCTGCACGTCGACGCTGAGCAGGACGTCGTTCCCGGCCGCGAGTCGGTGGAGCACCTCGGACTTCAGCGTGCCGTAGCGGTTGGAGTAGACGCGCGCGTGCTCGAGGAACTCGCCGGCGCCGACGCGGGCCTCGAAGTCGGCTGGCGAGAGGAAGTGGTAATCGACCCCGTGGCGTTCAGTTCCGCGCGGCGAGCGGGTGGTGCAGGTGACGGCGCGCACGAGGCCCGGCGTGCGCGCGAGGAGATTGCGGCTGACCGTGGTCTTGCCGGCGCCGGAGGGCGCGGTGATGAGGAGCAGGACGGGCGCGATGGCGCGCTCGAGTCGCGAGGCGCCCGCGGAGGGCGCCGCATGGGGGGCGGTGGCGTTCAAGTTCGGGGTCACTCGATGTTCTGGGCCTGTTCGCGGATGCGCTCGAGTTCGGCCTTGAGCTGCACCACCTCGCGCGCGATGGCGGCGTCGTTGGCCTTGGAGCCGATGGTGTTGACCTCGCGGTTCATCTCCTGGGCGAGGAAATCGAGCGTGCGGCCCACCGGCTCGGTCTGCGCGAGGCAGCGCGTGAACTGTTGAAAGTGGCTTTCCAGGCGCGTCAGCTCTTCCGTGATGTCGGATCGATCGGCGAACAACGCGACCTCCTTGAGCAGCCGCTCGCGGTCGTCGTCGGTCAGCGTGATGCCGGCGGCCGCGATGCGTTCGTGAAGCTGCACGCGGTAGTGTTCGGCCACGGCCGGAGCGCGCTCGCGCACGGCGACGACGGCACGGCGCATGAGCTCGAGGCGCTCCGCGAGATCGCGCGCGAGATGGAAGCCTTCCTGTTCACGCATGGCGACGAGCTGGACGAGGGCCGTGCTCAACGCGGTGGCGATCGAGGGCCAGAAGGATTCGGCGTCCTCGATCGGCGGCTCGGATTCCAACACGCCCGGCGCGCGCAGGATGGTGTCGAGACTGGGCCGGCCGTCGAGTTGGAGCTCTGCAGCGAGCGCGGCGAACTCCGCCGCATAGGCGGCCGCCAGCGCGCGGTTCACGCGGGTCTGCGCGGTCCCCCGGTCCGGCCTCGCCTGGAGCGTCACACGCACGCTGAGGCGTCCGCGCGAGACGTGCTTCTGGATCTCTTCGCGCATGCGCGCCTCGAGGACATCCAGATCGCGCGGCAGGCTAATGCTCACCTCAGCCTGTTTGCGGTTCACCGAGCTGATCTCGATGGTCACCTGCGACCCGTCGTGGACGCTCTCCCCGCACCCGTATCCGGTCATGGACCTCATCTTGTCGCCGCGGGAATAGCGGTTCGGTCAGGCGGAGGCGACCCCTTTCTGTCGCGGAGTTCTTGCCGTCCGTCCGTCGCTCTTGCGCCGTGGGCGCGGTGCCCTAGTTTCGCGCGCATGACGCACGGCGCCCTCCACTCCGCGGAACGAACGGATCTCCGGGGCCGGCGAAGGTGGGTGGAGGCCCTGACCGCTGGTGCAGCGGCCGGAACGGCCTGGGTCGTCATCGCGCTCGTCCTCGCGGCCGCCGGTTGCAGTCGGTCCGGACCGGATCCGGCATCGGGCAGCGCGCAGGACCAGTTTCAAACGCTGTCGGTGCAGGGGCGCAGTCTCTATCAATCGGGAGAAGCCTCGCGGGCGGTGCCGGTGCTGCAGCGTGCGCTCGAGTTGCAGCCCGCGCACCCCGACGCGCGGCTCAACCTCGCGAACGCGCTGCTGCGCGCCAATAACCCCACCGGCGCTGTCTTCCATGCGCAGGAACTGATCCGCATGAACCAGAACCTCGCCCCGCCCAATTCCTGCTGGGCGCGGCCTCGTTGCGTCTGGGCCGGCCGGCGGACGCCGTGGCGGCGCTGCAGGTTGCGAAGGATCTGGACCGGACCATGAACGCGGTCAGCTACCTGCTCGGGCGCGCGCAGTTCGACCTTGGCCATTTCGAGGAAGCCGCCGCGCTTTTCGACGAGGTGCTCCAGTTCGAGACCAATCATCCGGCCGCGAACTACAACTTGAGCCAGGCGCTGATGCGGCTCGGTCGCAACGATGAGGCGACGCGCGCCCTGGAGGCACATCGTGCGTTGTTGGCCCAGCGCGGTGGGGCGTCGGTGGATGCCTCGACGTTGGAATCCTGCGCCTACACCGAGATCCGCGTGCCGTTTCGGCTGGAGCAACCCCAGGCGGAAGGTGTGGCGGTCGCCTTCGTGGAGGCCACCGCGGAGGTGCTCGGCACGGCAGCCGCCCAGTTCGACGGTCCGCTCGCGGCGATCGACGTACGGCACGACGGAACCAACGACTTCTTCGTGCGCGACGGGCCGGCGCGCTTTCGCCTGCTCCTCAATCAGGGAGGTCGCCTCGTGCCTTCTCCCGACTCCGTAGCGGTGGCGTCCAACGCGACGTATCACAAGGTGCTGGTGGGGGACCTCAACCGCGATCGGTACGAAGACATCGTGGTGCTGGGTGATCGCGGCCTGCACGCCTTCCGGCTGGCGACCAATGGCGTGATGGCGGATTCGACGGCCTTCTCCAATCTGCGCCAGCAACCGGCCGTCGACGGCATGATGGCCGACCTCGATTTCACCGGGAACCTCGACCTCGTGCTGGTCACGCCCACCAACCGGTCCCTGCGCATCCTGCGCAACCTGGGAAACATGTACTTCACCAACGCCACCCTGGCCTCCGGCCTGCCTCCGGACCTGGCCGGTGTGACGGCCCTGATGACCGACGACTGGAATGGCGACGAGTTGAACGATCTGTTCGTCCAGTCGCCGGGCGCCGCGCCGCGGCTCTTTCCGAAGGTGCGCGGCGGCGCCTTCACGAACCAGACGGATGCGGTCCCCTGGCCGGCCTGCACCGCCTTCGCCGTGGGCGACCTGAACAACGATCTGCGTCAGGATCTGGTGTTTGCCGAGGAGCGGCAGTTGACGGTGTTCCTCCATGGCTTCGAAAAGCACCTGACGGTTCCGTTGTCCGCACCGCTGCACCGGGTCGAACTGTTGGACTACGATAACGACGGCTGGCTGGACGTGGTCGGGTTGACCGAGGCGGGCTGCCGCGCCTGGCGTAATCTTGGCGATGCCGGTTTGCGCGAGACCACCGCGGCGTTGGGACTCGATCGGCTGCCGACCGCGCGGTTCGCCTCGATCACCGCGGCGGACGTCGATGCCGACTGCGACACCGATTTGATCGCGGTGGTTGAGGGCGGCGGCCTGCGCGTGCTGCGCAACGAGGGCGGGTCCGCCAACCGACAGTTGAAGCTGCGCCTGCTGGGCACGCGGTCCAATGCCACCGGACTCGGCCTTCGCATCGAACTGGTGGCGGGCAACTGGCGCGCGCTGCGCACCGTCCATCAGCTTCCCGTGGAGATCGGCATTGGACGACGCGAGATGATCGACACGCTCAATGTGCGCTGGTTCGACACCATGAGCACCGATGTCGACACCCCGGTGGCGCGCTGCGAACCACTGTCGCTCGTTGAGCTCGTGCGTCCGACTGGATCGTGTCCCTACCTCTACCGCTGGGACGGCGAGGCGTTCACTTTCGTGACGGACCTGTTAGGTGCGGCGCCGGTGGGACTGCCGGTGGCCGAACGGCGGTACATCGAAGCGGATCCCGATGAGCTGGCGTGGCTGGGCGACGAGTCGAGTTTCCGAGCGCGGAACGGCGCCTATGTCCTGCAGATCACCGAAGAGCTGCGCGAGGTGCTGTATCTCGATGAGGCCAAATTGGTCGTGGCGGATCATCCCGCGGACGTGGAGGTGCATCCCACCGACAAGCTCGTGCCGGGCCGCCCGTTTCCGCCCACCGGGCTATCTTTCCTGCACCGGCGGCACCCGCTGCGGGCGGCCACGAATCTCGCCGGCGCGGACGTGACCCGGGCCCTCCAGGAAATGGACCGGACAATGGTCTCGCCGCTCGCCTTGCGTCCGGCCCAACAGCGTGGGCACGCCGAACCGCATGGCATGGTGATGGACTTTGGAGCGTTGGATCGGTCGCGTCCGCTCGTGCTCGCGCTCACCGGCTGGCTTCGATTCGGCGGTGGCATGGCGAACATGGCGGCCAGTCGCGACCCGGATATCCCGTTTCCCTTTCCGGTACTCGAAGCCGAAACCGCGCGCGGCTGGGTGCCGGTGGACGTCACCGTCGGCGCGCCCTGTGGCAAGACGAAGACCATTCTGGTCGATCTCGCGGGACGCCTGCCGGAGGGCGCGCGCCGACTGCGGCTGACCGCGGGGTTCGAGATCCACTGGGATCGCGCGGCCCTGTTCGAGCGCGCACCGGAATCCGTGGCGCGCCGGGTCACCTGGGTCGCCCCGGATCGTGCCACGTTGCAGTGGCGCGGCTACTCGGAGTTCAAGGACCTGCCCTGGACGCAGCCGCTGACGCCCGACCATGCGCGGGTGCGCGAGTGGCCGGACTGGCGGGTCACGCCTTCCGGCTGGTGCACGCGTTACGGCGCTGTCGACGAGTTGGTGGGAAAGCGCGACGGGGGTCTCGCCATCCTCAATGGTGGCGACGCTCTGGAGTTGGAATTCGAGTCGTCCCGATTGCCGGAGAAGCCGACGAACCTGCAGCGCACCTTCTTTCTCTTCACCGTCGGATGGGACAAGGACGCGGACTTCCATGTGGTGACGGGCGATCGCGTCGAGCCACTGCCCTGGGAGGGTATGGATGACCAGTTGTACGGGAGTGGGAAGCAGGAGCGTCCGGCGCATCCGGGCGACGAATTGAACCGCCGCTACAACACGCGTTGGGTGGGACCGATGGCGCAGATCCGGCGGGGGCGCAGTCCGTAGGCGCATTCTCCGGTGGGTCACGAGCTCCGACTCGTGACTGGGTGTCCGGCCTGGGCACCCATCTGCGCCATTCCCCCATTATCTTCTCCCGCACGCGTGGGTTGCGTGAGGCCCTGACGCCGGCATAGCGTTGCGCGTTCGGTGACCCTCGCATGCGCCGCGCTCGACCATCCAAACTGCGATCCTGCGCCGTGTCCCTGGCGGCAATGCTCGCCGCGGGTGCAGCGTCTCCGGCGGCGTGCGCCGAAGATGCCGGAAACCTTTGGTCGCGGTCGATCCAGCCGCTGCTCGACGTGCATTGCGTGAAGTGCCATGGGCCGATCGAACAGAAGAGCGGGCTGGAGTTGGACACTCCGGAGGCCGTTCTCAAGGGAGGCGACGAGGGCCGGGTGATCGAAGCCGGAGTGCCGGAGCGCAGCCGCCTGTTCACCTATTTGGCGGCGGACGCGGATCCGCACATGCCGCCCAAGAAGCAGTTGAGCGACGCCGACCGCGAGATGGTGCGGCGTTGGATCCTGGCCCTGAAGGAGGCGCCCTCGGCGGCGCCGACGCAGGATGCTCAAGCGCCGGCGCCGCGGTCCTTCACGTCGGTACAGGAGGCGATTGACGGATTCCTGGCCGAAGGCTGGGCGGCCCGGGGAATCCGGCCCGCGCCGGCAGTGAGCGAGTCGACCTGGCAGCGTCGGGTCTATCTCGATCTTGCAGGCAGGATTCCCACGCGCGAGGAGCGCGACGAGTTCCTGGCTTCGACGCAGGTCGGGAAGCGCGCCGATCTCGTGGATCGACTCCTGGCTTCGGAGGCCTACCCGGTGCGCATGCGCGAGCTGTGGGACGTGCTGCTGATGGGCCGCGTAAAGCGGGAGAGCCATGAGGAACGTCGGCGCGACAAGGGTTGGTGGGGATTCCTCGAGACGGCCTTCCGCGAGAACCGACCGTGGAACGAGGTCGTGCGCGATCTGCTGGTCGCGCGCGGGGGTGCAACGAATTCGGCAGGTGCCTCGTGGTTCCTTTACGAACGGCGCAACGACCATCAAGCCATCGCCGAGGCGGTGGCGCCGGTCGTGTACGGCACGAAGATCGACTGCGCGCAATGCCACGACCATCCGCTCGCGCGCGAAATCAAACAGGCGCATTACTGGGGCCTTGTCGCCGCGTTCAATCGCGGCAAGAACGTGGACGGCACGATCGAAGTCGCGGAGTCCGCCATTGGTGGTTTCGTCAATTTCACGAACCTGAAGAAGGAATCGCAGCCGGCGCTGATCACGCTGCTGAACGGCGCGGTGGTGGACGAGGCGCGGCCTGCCGCGGACCAGAAGGAGGAGGAGCGCGACGATCTCTATCTCGATCCCGCCGCGAAGCCGCGCGTGCCGAAGTTTTCGCGGCGCGAGGCGTTCGGACTCGCCGCCACGCGCGACAATCCGCTCCTGGCGCGCGCCTTCGTGAACCGCATGTGGGCCGCGCTGCTGGGACGCGGACTGGTGCATCCCGCGGACGAGATCAATGCGCGCAATGCGCCGAGCCATCCGGAACTGCTGACCTGGCTGGCGACGGATTTCGCGACG
>CAZYJB010000070.1:0-10131 GCA_964647675.1 uncultured Verrucomicrobiota bacterium
GGGACGCCGCGCCGCGCACCCCCGAGCAGGGCGGGACCCGGCCCTCGTCGCGCGGCGCTGGAGCGCCGCGCGCGTTCACCGGACCGACTGCGGGGCCGCCCCACCCGCGCCGCACAGGGCGGCAAGGTCCACGGTCGCGCAGGGCACCTCCTGGCTCGTGTTCTCCACCTCGATGTGATTCGCACCGATCTCCGCCAGGCGGGAGGCGACCGTCTTGCGCGCGAGCTCCGGGCGATTGCAATCGCGGCTGAGGTGCCCGAGGTAGATACGGCGAAGGCGCTCCGAGGCCAGGTCGGCGGCGACCGTGGCGGCGGCGTCGTTGGAGAGATGTCCGTGACGGCTCAGGATGCGCTGCTTGGTCGCCCACGGGCGTTTGGTGTCCTCTTGCAGCAGCTTCACGTCGTGATTCGCCTCCAGCACCAGCAACTGCGCCGCGCGCACGCGCTCCTGGACCAGCTTGGTGGCGTGGCCGAGATCGGTCAGAAAGCCGAGGTCGCCCGCCGGCGTGCGCAGCAGGAATCCCACCGGATCGTAGGCATCGTGCGGCACGGAGAAGGTGTCCACGGTCACATCGCCGACTTCGAAGGACGCGCCGGTCTGGAAGATCGAGGCCTTGAGACGGCACTCGAGGATGCCCTCGGCCGCCTCACGCGTCAGGCGATTGCAGTAAACCGGCACGTCGAGCTTGGAGGCGATGACCCCGAGGCCCTGGATGTGGTCGATGTGCTCGTGCGTCACCAGGATGGCGGTGAGCGTTTCCGGGCTTCGGCCGATCGACGCGAGGCGTTGCCGGATCTGGCGTCCGCTGAATCCGGCATCGATGAGGATGCGCGCGCCGGGCGTCTCCAGGTACGCGCAATTGCCGCTGCTGCCGCTGCCAAGAATCGTGAACTGAACGGACACGCGGGCGACGCTACGCAAGCGGCCGGCCGCGGTCACGCCGCGGATGCTCACCGCCACATCACGCGCGCGGGCGAGGCTTGCCTCGGCGCCCGCCCACGCTAGCTTGCCCGCCCTGACTATGGAGAAGGTCGTCATCATCGGTACCGGCTGCGCCGGTCTCACCGCCGCCATCTACACGGCGCGCGCCAATCTCAATCCGCTCGTCCTCGCCGGCCCCATGCCCGGCGGCCTTCTCACCACCACCAGCATCGTCGAGAACTACCCGGGCTTCCCGGAGGGCGTGGACGGCTACGAACTCATGACGCGCATGCAGAAGCAGGCCGAGCGCTTCGGCGCGCGCGTGAAGTTCGGCACGCTCGAATCCGCGACGTTCGACAGCCAGCCGTTCAAGCTGGTCGTCGACGGCGACCCCGTGGAGACCCAGTCGCTCATCATTGCCCGCGGCGCCGGACACCGGCACCTGGGCCTCGAAAGCGAGGCCAAGCTCGAAACGCGCGGGGTGACCTATTGCGCCACCTGCGACGGTGCGTTGCCCATGTTTCGCAATCAGCCCGTGGTCGTGGTGGGCGGCGGCGACTCCGCCTGCGAGGAGGCAACCTACCTCACGCGCTTCGCGTCGACGGTCCATCTCGTGCACCGGCGCGACCAGTTGCGCGCCTCGCGCATCATGGCCGAACGCACCCTGGCCAATCCCAAGATCAAGCCCGTGTGGGACAGCGTGCTGGTCGACATCAAGGACGTCGCGCAGAACAAGGTCACCGGCGTGCGCGTGAAGAACGTGAAGACCGGCGCCGAATCCGATCTCGCCTGCACCGGCGTGTTCATCGCCGTCGGGCATGTTCCCAACACGGAGGTGTTCAAGGGCCTGATCGACATGGACGAGAACGGCTACCTCAGGACCACGACGGGCACCCAGACCAGTCGCGCGGGGGTCTTCGTGGCGGGCGACTGCCACGACCATGTCTACCGCCAGGCCATCACCGCCGCCGGCGAAGGATGCGCCGCGGCGATCGACTGCGAACGCTACCTCGGCAGTCTCAACGCCTGACGCGCTCCCCGGCGGTCGCCACCTTGCCATGACTTCGCACGTCGACGCCACGACCCTCGCCGGTCGCCTGCGCGAACCCGAACCTCCCGCGCTGCTCGACGTGCGCGAACCCGGCGAACACGAGTTCGCCGCCCTGCCGAGTTCCCGGCTCATCCCGCTGGGGGAACTCGCAGAACGCACCGGTGAACTCGACGACTGGCGCAACCGCGAGGTGGTGGTGTACTGCCACCACGGCATCCGCAGTCTCCATGCCATCCAGCTGCTGCGGCAGGCCGGGTTCACGCGCCTCGTGAACCTTCGCGGCGGGATCGACCGCTGGTCGATCGAGGTCGACCCGACGGTGCCGAGATACTAGCAGCGCACCCTCTTTCCGCGGCCCGCCGGACCCCCTCCCAGGCTGCGAAATGGCATGGCGGGCCGCGCCGGGCCCATGGCATTCTGCCGCCGATGCAGCACCGGCGGATCTCCTTCTCCAGCCTGCTCGCGCCCTGGGCCGGTCTTGCCCTGGCCGGCGTGGTGGGATCCGCCCGCGCCGAGGAAGCCGAGGCGCTGTTTCGCGACCGCGTCCAGCCCCTGCTCGCGACGCGATGCGTCACTTGCCACGGGCCGGAGAAACAAAAGGGCAACCTGCGCCTCGACTCCCGCGACGCAGCGCTGAAGGGCGGCGACCTCGGACCCTCCATCGTGCCGGGCAGACCCGCGGACTCGCTGCTGCTCCAGGCGGTTGCGCACGCCAAGCCGGACCTGGAGATGCCGCCCAAGGACAAGTTGATGCCCGCCGAGATCCAGCTTCTCGAGGCGTGGATCCTCGCGGGTGCTCCCTGGACCACGACCGCGGCGGAGCCCCTGACGGCATCGGCAACCCACACCCCCGAACGCGTGGGCGACGCATGGAGCGATCCACGCAATCCCATCACGCGGATCTTCGCCGGCCAGCGTCTCGACCTCTGGTCCCTGCGCCCCCTGCAACGTCCCGCGCCGCCTCCGGTGCCCGCCTCCCGCGGCGCTGCGCCTTCCCATCCCGTTGATCGCTTCGTTCAGGCGCGCCTCGCGCAGGAGGGCCTGCCGTCGTCGCCCCCGGCCGACCGGCGCACCCTGGCGCGACGCTTGACGGTGGACCTCACGGGATTGCCGCCCACGGCGGAAGAACTGCGGCGCTTTGAAGCGGACTCCGGCGCCGATGCCTACGAACGTCTGGTGGAACGGCTGCTCGCTTCGCCGCGCTATGGCGAGCACCAGGCCCGCCTCTGGCTCGACGTGGTGCGCTACAGCGACAGCAATGGTTTCGACTGGGACGAGTTCCGGCCCGAGGCCTGGCGGTTCCGCGATTACGTGGTGCGCTCCTTCAACCGCGACAAACCGTTCCCGCAGTTCATCCGCGAGCAACTCGCGGGCGACGAACTGGTCGACGGCCCGCCACAGACGGAGGCGGATCAGGACGCGCTGGTGGCCACCGGCTACCTGCGCATCGGTCCGCAGGACAATTCCGCACCGCTGTTCAACGAGCAGGGACGCGCCCGCGCCGAGTGGCTGGCTGATCTCACCGAGACCACCGGATCCGCATTCCTCGGACTCACCCTCGCCTGCTGCCGTTGCCACGATCACAAGTACGATCCGCTCTCCCAGGCGGACCACTTTCGCCTGCGCGCGTTCTTCCAGCCGGTGAAGTACGGTGACGACCTCGCGCTTGATCTCGCGCCGGTCCAGGCGGAGATCCGGGAGCAGCACGCCCGGCTCGAGCGCGAGGCCGACCCGGCACGCGCCCGACGCGCCGTCCTGCTGGCCGCCGCCAAAAACCGCCTGCGCGGGAACCGCGTTGCCGCCCTGCCCGAAGAGGAGCGACGTCTGCTCGCCGCCACGACCGATCCGCAGCCACAGGATTTCGAAAAGCTCGCCGCCGGGGTGGCGAAGAAAATCGAACCCACCGACGACGAGGCGCGAAAAGCGTTCAACGAATCCGAGCGCGACGAGGACAAGATCCTCGCTGAGCAGATCAAGTCGGTCCTCGGGCGGAAGCGTCCCTTCACGCGCGCACTCCTCGCCACCGACAACCGTGAGCCGCCGCCCCCCACACGCATCCATTTCCAGGGTGACCCGGCGGCCGAGCGCGCGTCCGTCGAACCCGGATTCCCCTCCGTGCTCGACCCGAATCCGGCCGTCATTCCGGCCGCGCCCAATTCCAAGACCCTCGGACGCCGGCTCGCGCTCGCCGACTGGATCGCCTCACCCGCGAATCCCCTGACCGCCCGCGTCTTTGTGAACCGGGCCTGGCAGTCGATGTTCGGACGTGGCCTGGTGGGCACCCCCAACGATTTCGGACTCGCGGGCGCACGCCCCACGCACCCCGAACTGCTCGACTGGCTGGCCTCGGAGTTCCTCGCGCAGGGCGGCTCGGTGAAACACATCCTCCGCCTCATCGCGACCAGCGATGCCTACCGGCAATCCTCCGCACCACGCTTCGAGGCCGGAGTGGCGGCAAAGGTCCAGGCCGCGGATGGCGACAATCGGCTGCTGTGGCGTCAGAATCTGCGGCGCCTGACCGCCGAGCAGTTGCGCGATGCGATGATCGCGGTTTCGGGAGGACTCCAGCTTCGGGCCGGCGGCCCGCCGATCTGGCCGGAACTGCCCGCAGAGGTGCTTCAGGCCAATCCGGCCTTCCTCGACGACAACCCGGAAAAAACCAAGGGCTGGTATCCTTCGCCGCGGGCCGAGCGTTCGGTGCGCAGCTTCCAACTCGTGCAGAAGCGCACGGTCCGGGTGCCGTTTCTCGAGACCTTCGATCTCCCCGAGAATTCGACCTCGTGCCCGCTGCGCACGGTTTCGATTGTGGCGCCCCAGGCGCTGTCCCTGCTCAACGGCGCGGAGGCGCTGGAAGCTGCGGAGGCGTTCGCCGAACGCGTGCGCAGCGAGGCGGGACAGGACCGCACGCTCCAGGTCCAACGCGCCTTCGCGCATGCCCTCCAAAGGGCCCCGCAGATCGCGGAACAAAGCGCCGCGGAGCGGTACCTGGCCACCGCCAGTCTCATTGAATTCTGCCGGGCCCTGCTGAACATCAATGAGTTCGCATACGTCGACTAAGAGCCGTCCAAAAAGTGCTTGAAGCGGGCGCACCCGCGCACAAGGTTCCGCCGCTCGGCCTGAGGGTCCCCGTCCGCACCACGCGCGGCCGGGAACGATGGGTGAAGCGTCTTCACCTGCGGGAAAACCTCGAGCCCAAACCATTGCGAGAATGGAAGAAGCCATCGAGACACAAGGCCGCGTGACGTCGGTGCTTGCCGGCACCATGTTCCGCGTCCAATTGGACAACAACCACGAAGTCCTGGCCCACATCTCCGGCAAGATGCGCCAGCGTTTCATCCGCCTCACGGTCGGCGACCGCGTTCGTCTCGCCATGTCGCCCTACGACCTCAACAAGGCGCGGATCGTCTATCGCCTCGGCTGAAGACCGACCTCCCCGGCGGATCTTGATGGCCGCGCCGCTGTCCCTCAGCGCGTCAGATCGCCCTGACCCAGGACCCGGAAATTGTGCCGCTGCAGGGCCTGTGCCGCAACGTCCAGATCCTCGAGGTTCATGGCCAGCAGCGGGCGCCCTGCCGGCAGTGCCAGGAACGCGTACATGTAGTGGATGTTGATCTCGGCTTCGAGCAACGCCGCGAGCGCCGTCTCCAACCGGCTTTCGATGTCCACTTCCACCACCAGGACCTCCACCTCGGTGTAGGAATACCCCTCCTGATTGAGCAACTCCCGCGCGCGGCCGGGGTCGTCGACCACCACGCGGAGAATGGCGCTGTCGGTGGTGTCCAACACCGTCAATGCCAGGATGTGGACGTCGTGATTCTTGAGCAGGGAACTCAGATCGTGGATGCGCCCGATCTTGTTCGCGACGAACACGGAAATCTGGAACACCGGCTCCCGCCCCGGATGTTTCAACGTGGCCAGCGACATGAGCCCTGGATGGAAGCTCATCCCAGCCGGGATTTGCACGCGGAAACTCGTGTGCTGCGCTTCAGAGCCCGACCGCCTTGAACCGGCGGTCCACCTCCTTGAGGTGGAAATCGATGGAACACAGCTTCGCCAGCTCGCCCTCGGCGAAGTGGGAAGCGACTTCAGGATCGGCGGCGAGTTGCGCGAGGAAATCGGCGTCGTCGCGACCCGCATGCTTCACGGCCCAGGTTTTCATCGCGTTCCGCTGGACCAGTTCGTACGCCGCTTCGCGCGAGAGCCCCTTCCGGATGAGCGCCAGCAGCACGGTCTGGCTGTTCCACATGCCGAGACTGAGCCCGAGGTTCCGGCGCATGTTCTCCGGGTAAACATTGAGGCCGTCCATCAGGCGCGTGAGGAGTCCGAACATGTAGTCGAGCAACGTGCAGGAATCGGGGAAAATGATGCGTTCCACCGAGGAATGGCTGATGTCGCGCTCGTGCCAGAGCGCGACATTCTCCGTCGCCGCCACGGCGTTGCCGCGCAGCACGCGCGCCAGTCCGGTGAGCCTTTCCCAGGTGATGGGGTTCCGCTTGTGCGGCATCGCGCTGCTGCCCTTCTGCCCGCGCGTGAAGGGTTCCTCCGCTTCCAGGACCTCGGTGCGTTGCAGGTGCCGAAACTCCACCGCCCAGCGCTCAATGCTCGCGCCGACCAGGGCCAGCACGTTCATGTACTCGGCGTGGATGTCGCGCTGCACGACCTGCGTGGCGATGGGGGCCGCACGAAGTCCCAGCGCCTGGCAGACGGCGATCTCGACCTCCGGGCTCAGGTGCGCGCTGGTGCCCACGGCGCCGCTGAGCTTGCCCACGGCGGCTGAGTCGCGCACGGCGCGCAGGCGAGCCTCGGCACGGCCGAACTCGTCGTACATCAGCGCGAGCTTCAGCCCGAAGGTGGTTGGCTCGGCGTGGATGCCGTGGCTGCGCCCGATGCAGGGCGTCAGCCGATGTTCACGCGCGCGGCGTGCCAGCACCTCCCGGACCTGCACGACATCGCGCACGAGCAGGTCCGCGCTCTGCACCATCTGCACGGCAAACGCGGTGTCGACGACGTCGCTCGAGGTCAGGCCAAAATGCAGCCAGCGGCTGGCGGCGTGATCGATCTTCTCCGCCACGGCGGTCGTGAAGCCGATGACGTCATGATTGAGCGTCCTCTCGAGCTCGCGCTGGCGCTCGACCAGCCCCTTGAGATCCTGCTTCCAGGCGTCGGCCCCCGCCTTGAGTCGCTCGAAATCCGCAGCCGGAACGATGCCCTGCCCGACCAGTGCCTCACTGGCCAGGATTTCGATCTCGAGCCAGAGGCGCAGCTTGTTCTCGTCGGTCCAGATGGCCCGCATCTCGGGCCGTGAATAGCGCGTAATCACCGGCGTGATTCTGTGGATTCCGTCGCCGCCGGAGAAGCGCGAAGAACCGGCCGCGCGCAATGGCCTGACCACGCCCGAATGCGAAAGCCGTCGGGGCCTCAGCGGTTCCGCATCCGCTCACGCGCTTTCTGAAGGACGCGCTTCTCACGGTCGGTCAGGCTCTGCATGCCATGCGCCGAGATCTTGTCGAGGATGGGGTCGACCTCGCGCCGCATGAAATCCTCCGCAGACTCCGGCTCGGCAGGTGGCGCCTTGCCCGGCCGGCCGGCCGGCGCTCCGAAGGAGACGACCACCTCTTCCTCTTCAACCTCGCGCGGGCGACGGCGCGACAGGCGCCGCAGCCACTGCGGAAATCCTTCACTCTGGAACAACTTCACGAAGCCCGCCCCGGTCAGCAGCCCGCCCAGGTGCGAGGCGTGCGACACGTTTCCATACGGGAACACCGTGCCGAAGACGCTGAAGCCCAGCAGCAGCCAGAACAAGGTCATGCTCCGCAGCTTCACCGGGATGACATAAATGAAAAAGATGTTCTCCCGCGTCGGGTACAGCAGGCAGAACGCTCCCGCCAAGCCCAGCACCGCCGCCGAGGCGCCCACGGTCGGTTGCCCCTCCGCCAGATAGCGGGGATGCATCCATTGAAGCGCGACATCCACGATCCCGCCCATGACCCCCGCAATGAGGTAGACCTGCCAGAAGCGCGAGGTCCCGACGGTTTCCAGCACCGTGCGCCCGAAGAACCACAGCCCCAGTCCGTTGAACAGAATGTGGAACGGCCATGGCGCATCATGGACGAACTGGTAGGTGAACAGGCGCCAGAATTGACCACTCTGGATCTCGCCCAGGCTCAGCCCCAAATACTGGTATAACCCGGTGCCGGCGTAGACCCGGAGGAAACATTCGACAAAGAACAGGGCCCCGAGCACGACCAGCAGGATGACCACCGGCGAGCGGCGCAGGTAGCCACCCTCCTCGCGCATGTAGTCGCGATCGTAGAGCATCCGGTCGGAAGGTAGACGCGCGGCGGTCGGGATTCAACGTTCCAGCCGGCACTCCCCGGTCTCTACCTCGGTCTGATCGCCGTTTCCCTGATGCGCCACGGCTGCGCAAGGGTCAAACCAGCGTCACTCCCCGCGGCGGCTTCACGATTACCGTTCCCGCCACGCGATCGTGCCAGGACTGCGATTGCTCGTCCCAACTCGCCCACATGAAGCCCAGCCCCAGCGGGATGAGGGAAACCACCGAGCCCAGCAGGCGCACCAGCGAGGTCTGCCAGTCCATCGTCCGCCCATCGAGCCGGATGACGCGCAATCCCAGCACCGACCCGCCCAGCGTCGTGCCTTTCCATGCCCACAGCACGAAGTGGTAAAGCGCAAACGTCAGCCAGAACGCGCGCATCTGCGAGAAAAGCATCCCGTTCACGAAACCCACCAGCAGGAGATCGATCAATCCCGCCGCCAGGCGGGGCCAGAAGGCGACGCGTGGCGCAGAGGCCAGATCGAGCGCCGGCAACGGAACAATCGGGGGATTCGAAGGCGGTGGCGGCATCGGACCCGACTGGGTTGGTGGCACGTCCATGGAGGGCACACCGGACGCCGCGGCGTGGGGCATCGCCTCGACCGGGGGTTCCGTGGCATGGGTGGCTGGCCCCGTCTGCCCGGCGGAGAGCCCGGTGACCGCCCCCTGCACGGAGGGCTGGCCTCCGAGGTAGCCCGGACGTGGGTTCCCGAATGGGCGACGTTCCCGCCGCAACGAATCGTAGATGCACAAGGTCACCGCGCCGACCCCCCACGGAATCACCACCCAGTAGACCAGCAAACCCAGGAGCGGGATCATGTAGCTCACGTAGAACAGGACCGACCCCAGGATCAGCGCGGAGATGGGACGCTCCATGACGTCCAGTCCGATCGGCCGTCCCAGCCCTCCACCGGCCGCGGCATACACCGCCACGCGGCCGAAGACGCTGAGCGCCATGTAAAGCAGTCCGAGTAACGGAATCGCCACCACGGTGAAGCTGAGCAGCACCGAGACGGGCCCCACCAGGATGCACACCAGCAAACCGACCAGGAACGCGCGCGCCGGCTGATCGCGCAACGTGGTCACGCAATTCTTGAGCGCGTTGTTGAACAGCAGCGCGAGCACGATGTGGAACGCGAGAAAGATCCCCGCCACGCCCCAGACCCAGCCCAGCCCGGGCGGGAACAGCCGCAGCATGAAGACGCCTTCGAATAGGTAATCGCGCGCCCAACCGAGAAAACGCATCAGCGGCCCCAGCGAGACCAGGGTCGGACTCCCGTTCAGCCGCGCGCCCTCCGCGATTCTCGGCTCCGCACCGATCATGACCACCTCGCCTTGCACCACCGCGTTTGACAGGAACTGCGCCTGCGTTCCGACGAACACGGCCTCGTCACGGACCGTGCCGTTGATCTCCGCTTCGCCCAGCACGACAACCACGCTGCCGCGCACCGTGCCTTTCAGCTTGAGGGTGCCGAGGATGACGACCACGTCGCCATCCACGTCGCCCTCGACGACCGCATCGCCTTTGATCACCAGCACCTCGTCGGCAACCTCGTCCTCCCGCACGCGGGCCGAACTGCCGACACTGACCAGATCACGGAGGTGCGTTCGGCGCGCCTCCGATCGAGGAGGCTCCTCGGTGGGGGTCCCGGGTTCCCCGGCCGGGCCGGTCACCTCACCGGGCACCACGGCTCCCCGTGCCGCAACCACCGCGCCATCCGACCCCAGGATCAGTCCACTCGCCACCAGCGCGAGCCAGAGTCCGAACCTCCATGGTGAAACCTTCGTCATAATCATGATCCCTTGGTGTGATCTCGTCAGATGC
>CAZYJB010000071.1:0-10060 GCA_964647675.1 uncultured Verrucomicrobiota bacterium
GCCCCTGCGCTGCCTTCGCGGCCGGTCGACCTCGGCCTGAACATCGGGCGGGATACCGGTGCGCGGCGGTTGGACACCGGGCGCCCGGAATTCGTGCCACCGCCTCGTGCGATGGAGCTTTTTCAGCGCAAGCACGAGACCAAGCTTCCGTCCCGGGCTTTCTGAGAGCGGTCCGCCTCTTCGCGGACGCCGAGTCACGGGTCGCAGCTCGTGACCCACCGGAGTGGCCCGGGAATCGTAAGGGAATTCGATCCGAAGCCCGGGGTCGGCCGGAGGCTCACCGTGGGGTGAGGCGTGATTCTCCCATTCCGCGACCGCAACGCGGTGGGGATCAGTCCAGGAGTTCGAGCTTCACCTCCTGCCCGGCCGGCCAGTTGGCTCCGGGCGGCACGTCGAGCAGGGCGTCCGCGGCCGCCAGGCCGTGTTGCATGTGCGATGCCTGGGAGCCGGAAAGCCGAGCGAAACCTTGGTCGTCGAGGTGGACGCGCATGAAGTGACGGCGGTCTCCCCGGTTGGTGACGGGCTCGCCGAGCCGTGCCAGAACCCGGCGTCCGAACGGATTCTTCATGCCCATGAGCCGGCGCAAGGCCGGGCGCACGAGGAGACACCAGGTCACGTAGGCGGACACCGGATTACCGGGGAGGCCGAACCAGTGCGCGTTCTGCAGGCGACCCCAGGCGAACGGCTTCCCCGGTTTTAGGTCGAGGCGCCAGACCTCGACCGAGCCGCCCAGCGCCGAGATGGCCGGCTTCACAAAATCGGCCTCGCCGACCGACACGCCACCGGTGGTGATGATGACCTCGGCCGAGCGCAGGGCCGACTGGAGCTCCGCCATGACCAACTCGAGCTGATCGGGGATGCGCTTGGAGTTCCAGGCCGGGATGCCCTCGCCGGCCGCGAGCGCGTGGAGCAGCGGACGGTTGCTGTCGTAGATGCGCCCTGGCGCGAGAGCGAGCCCCGGTTCGGTGAGTTCGTCACCGGTGGAAAGGAGGGTGATGCGCGGACGGCGGTGGACGTCCACCGAGGCGATGCCGCCGGCCGCGAGGAGTCCGATATGAGCGGGCCGAAGGCGATGGCCGGCCGGGACCAGAACCATGCCGCGTCGGACGTCCTCACCGGCGAGCCGGACGCCTTCCCACGGCGTGGCGCGCTGGGAGATGACGAGCCGGGCGTTGGTGTCGAAGCGTGCATCCTCCTGCATGACGATGGCGTCCGCCCCGGCGGGCACGACGGCGCCGGTGAAGATGCGCGCGCAACTGCCGGGTCTCACCACGAGGTTGGGGGCGTCGCCCGCCATGACCGAGCCGACCAGTTCGAGGGTGATCGGAGCGTCCGGCGCGGCACTGATCGTGTCGTCGGCGCGTACGGCGTAGCCGTCAAAGGCCGAGCTGTCGAAGGACGGCAGATCGGTCGGGGCCAGGATGTCAGAGGCGGTGACGCGGCCGCAGGCCTCATCGATCGACACGGGCTCGGCAGGCAGCGGATGGAGAGTCTTGAGGATGATCTCCCGGGCGACCTCAAGAGGTGTCATGGCGGTGGAGCGGACGGGTGGATCACAGGTTCGAGCTCGCGCAGCACGGTTTCCGGGGTGAGATGCGGGAGGCCGCCGGGGGCCGAGAGAACGTGGACATGTTCGCCGCGCGGGCGCCAGACTTGGAGGCGGGTGGGGCCCCAAAGCACCCAGGCGGGCGTGCCGACCGCCGCAGCGAGATGCGTGATGCCGGAGTCGTGACCAACGAAAGCGCGGCAGGCGGCGAGGAGTTCGGCCACCTCCGTGATCGGCCGCCGCTCGGCGAGTTGGAGTCGCGTGGCGGGGAAGGGCGCGGCGAGGCGGCGGATGCGGTCCCCTTCCGCCTCGCCGGCGATGAGCAGGACCTGGGTGGTCGACGCGCGCATCAGTTGCGCGAGCAGGCCACTCCAATGTTCCTCGGGCCAGTTCTTGGCCGGTGATCCGCTGCCAGGATGCAGGGCGATCCAGCGGGCCGGGCCGGGCGCGGGCGCGCGCGCCGTCGCCGTCAGCCGTGGTTGTGGATCCGCGTCGAAGATTCCGAACCGTTCCAGCGGCTTGAGGAAGGTGTCGGCGGCGTGGATTTCGAGCGTGTCGTCAGGGCGGTGCGGACCGGGGAGGAACTGGGCGCGGGAGCAACGACGCACGTTCTCTTCGAAAATCTGGTCCGGGTCGTAGAGATACGACACCACCAGATCGAAGCCTGCGAAGAAGGCGCTCGTGCCCGGGTCGAGACTCGTGTTGCGCCCGAAGAATCCGGCCAGCGCGCGCGCCTCGATGGCGTGCACGCCGTCAGCCAGGCCACCGAGCCGTGCGAGGGTCGCGTACTGCGGATAGCCGAGCACATGGAGTTCATTGTCCGGGAACTGCCCGCGCAACGCGGCGAGCACGGGCAGGGTGAGCACGAAATCCCCCAGGGCACCGCCGCGGACGACGAGGATGCGACCCATGGCGTGCGGGAGGACTATTTCACTTCCTTCACCTTCTCGCCGGGGCCGGTGGGATCGGGAGCGGTGGAAGGGTTGTTGGCGGTGCCCGAATCTTTTTCCGTGAGTGCCTTGGGCACCGAGATGGGCGAGGAGCCCGTCCAACGTTCGCGATCGGCCATCAGCAGGTGGTCGGGAAAGGTATGCATGAAGGCCGGGGATTTGCGCAGGGGAAAGCCCTTGGGCACTTCTCCCTTGGTGAGGATGTCGATGATGAAGCGGCCCCATTGGCGCGCGTTGAGGACCCAGCCGGAGAGGAAGCGCTGATCGAGGGAGAGGCGCGTGAGGTAGAGACCATTGACGGGCTTCTGCCAGTCGTTGATGTCGAGGAATTCCTGGTCCGGCGACTTGGACATGAGGACCGCCTGGCGATCCCCGTACCAGGCGACCGCCCAGGGCATGTCGGTCATGACCAGTTCACCGGGTTCGAACCATTGGGAGACGCGCTGGATGGTGGGCGGGTAATAGGGCGGGTAGGCGATGGGGAAGGTGCGTGGCGGACCGAAGGCCACGATGAGCGGGATCCAGAGCACCGTGATGACGAGACCGAGCACGACGGAGCGCCAGGCTTCGGCGAACACCTCGAGGCTGTAGACCAGCAGCCAGACCAGGGCCATGCCGAACATGGCGACCATGGGGGTCATCAGCACCAGGAGGTTCTCCGAGTTGAAGCGCTGCATGTCGGTGGAGAGATAGGTGCGCGAGAGGATCTGGGCGAGGCTCAGCGCGGCGAGCGCTCCGACGGTGAACCAGCGCAGGTGCGCGCGCGAACGGTCGACAAACGGAACGAGCAGGCCGGCGAGGAAGAAGGCGGTGAGCCACGAGCCGCCGAGCTGCGGGAGTTCTTCGCGCAGCACCTGGCTCGCGCCGAGGAACGTCTTCCGCACGAGATCGTCGCGACCCACCTTCGAGACGTCGGTGTCGAGCGAGCGCACGAGCCAGTTCTCGGTGAACTGCGAGGTCTCCTGCGCGAGACTGTAGGGCGCGAGACCGAAGGGGTTGCCGCAGACCTGGTAGTTGCGCACCAGCCAGGGCGAAATCGTGGCGAGGAAGAGCACTCCGGCAACCACCGGCAGCACCACGCGGCGTCCGGGGAACCCCGAGATGAGGTAGATCACCACCGGAATGATGAGCACGCCGAGTGCGTAACGGGTGAGACAAAGGGCGCCGCACAGGAGACCGCAGGCGGCGGCCAGAATCACGGCCACGCCGAGCGCCTGGACCGGATCGCGGCGCGAGCCGACCGAAAGAGCGTAGAGCAGGTTGATCAGCAGCATGAACAACACCAGCGCGAGCATGGTGGGGAGCCCCGATCCGCTGAATTGCCACAGCACTTCGCTGCCGAGCATGGCCAGGGCGGTCAGCAGTCCAACCTTCGGTTCGAAAAGCTTCCGTGCGAGATACCAGGTGAGCGCGATGGCGAGAAAGAGCAGTCCCTGGTTGAACAGGGTGATGAGGAAGTCGGGCTGGTGCCGTCGGAACTGGCCCTCCTTGGGCGAGGGGATCTGATACTCAAACAGGCCCGGAATCTTCATGAGCCCGGCCAGCACGAGAGGGTAGAGAGGTGGATTGGCGAGGTCGGGATGCTCGCCCTTGATCAGCGGATCGCGGTCGGCGCGGTGGTCACGCACGAGGGCCATGCTGAAGGGCCGGATGTAGCGCGTCGTGAAGCCGCGTCCTTCGGCGACATTGCGTCCGACCTGGGCGGCGTCCATGGCCTCCTCGGTCTTGAAGTTCTGCAGTTCGCGCAGGTCGTAGATGACCGCGATCGTGACGACCGCGAGGAGGAGCGCGACGACGCGGAGATAACGGGCGCCCGAACCGACTTCGAGGGCATGGATGAGTTCCTGGAGGCGTGGCATGGGTCAGAATCCTTCGAGCCGGTATTCGTGCAGTTTGCGGTGGAGGGTGCGGCGGCTGATGCCGATGCGTTCAGCGGCCTCGGTGCGGTTGCCGCCGGTTTCGCGCAGGGCCTGGATGATGAGCTGCTTCTCGGCCTCCTGGACGGTGAAACCACCGGAGGCTGCGGCGGTCGCGCCGAGCGCGGCCGGACCGGAGGGAGACGGAAATGCAGGCGCGGGTGCGGCGCCGGGCGGGCCGCCGGTGCCGGGAGAAAAAGGGGAGGCGATGCGCGGCTGGCGGACGTCGGGTGGCAGGTCGCGCAGCGCAATCACGTCGCCGCGCGAGAGGACCACGGCGCGTTCGATCGCAAAGCGGAGCTCGCGCACGTTGCCCGGCCACGTGTGGGACATCAGGGTTTCGAGCGCCTCGCCGCTGAAACCGTTCAGTTTTTTCCGGTTGGCGTCAGCGAACTCGCGCAGGAACGCGTTCGCCAGCAGCGGAATGTCCGAGGGGCGGTCGCGCAGGGCGGGAAGGACGATCTCGACCACGCGCAGGCGGTAGTAGAGGTCCTCGCGAAACTTGCCCTCGCGCACCATGGCGCGGAGATCGCGATGGGTGGCGGCGATGAGCCGCACGTCGGCGCTGAGCGTCTTGCTCGAACCGACGCGCTCGAAAGTGCGCGCGTCGAGGAAGCGCAGGAGTTTCACCTGCACGGTGGCGTCGATCTCGCCGATCTCGTCGAGGAAGAGCGTGCCGCCCTGGGCCTGTTCGAAGCGCCCGATGCGCCGCTCGTGCGCGCCGGTGAAGGCGCCCTTCTCGTGGCCGAACAGCTCGCTTTCCAGGAGGGTCGGCGCGAGCGCACCGCCATGGACGATGACCAGCGGGCCGCGCGCGCGCGGGCTGAGTTGGTGGAGGGCGCGCGCGACGAGTTCCTTGCCGGTGCCGCTCTCGCCGCGCACGAGCACGGTGGCGCGCGAGTCGGCGACCTGGCGCACGGTCTCGAACACCTCGCGCATGGGTTCGGATTCGCCGACCAGGTTCTCGAGGCCGTAGCGCACATCGAGCTGCCTGTGCAGCGCGGTGTTCTCCGCCTCAAGCGTGCGCGTGCGCAGGGCCTTGTCGATCTTCAGTTCGAGCAGGTCGATGTCGAGGCGGCCCTTGGCAATGTAGTCGTCGGCGCCGCGTTTCATCGCCTCGACGATCGTCTCGTCGGAGCCGTAGGCGGTCATGAGGATGCACACCGGCGGCCTGGGCAGTGACTTGGCGCGGTCGATCAGCCGCAGCCCGTCCTCCTTGGGCAGGCGCAGGTCGGTGATCAGGACGTCAAAACGCTCGCGCTCGAGCAGTTCGAAGGCGGAAGCAGCATCCTCGGCGACGTAGACGTCGTACTTCTCCTCGAGCGCGAGGCGCAGTCCGTCACGCGTTGTCTTCTCGTCGTCGACGATGAGCAGCGAGGCGGCGGTCATGGGTTGGGTCCGGGCTCGGGTCCGGGCTCGGGTCCAGGCTCGGGTCCAGGCTCGGGCTCGGGCCGGGAGTGCGGCAGGAGGCGGACCTGGGCGGGGCCGGGGAGCCAGATGCGGAAGCGCGTGCCGCGGTTGAGATGGCTCTCCACGTCGATGCGGCCATGGTGCGCGCGCACGATGCGCTGGACGATCATGAGGCCGAGCCCGGTACCCTTCTTCTTGGTGGTGTGAAACGGCTTGAAGAGCTGGCTCATGGTCTCCTGCGGGATGCCGCCGCCGGTGTCTCCCACCGAGAACCAATGGCCGCTGGCATGAGCGCCCGTCGCGAGCGTGAGAAGTCCGCCGCGCGTCATCGCCTGCATGGCGTTGCGGATCAGGTTTACCAGCACCTGCTTGACCTGGTCGGGATCGAAGTGCGCGGGAGGCAGGCGCTCCGCGAGGTCCTCGGAGACGAGCAGGCCGCGGTTGTCGAGTTCCGGGCGCAGGAGTTCGAGGGTCTCATGCACGGTGGCGTTGAGGTCGGCATTGCGCAGCTTGGGCGGGCTGGGGCGCAGCGCGTGCAGGAACTGGTTGACGATGTAATCGAGCCGGCCGATCTCGCCGCGCGCGACGCCGACGAACTGTTCGAGCTTGGCGATGGAACCGAACGCCGCGTGCTCGGCGTCGAGCGGCACGGGACGCGCGCGGCCGGGGCGCGGGCCCTGGTTCTGGCTGCGCAGGGTGGTGAGGTCGCGGCGCAGGCGGCGCAGCTCACGGTCCATGAGCTGCAGGTGGATGTTGAGAGCGTTGAGCGGGTTGCCGATCTCGTGGGCGAGGCTGGCGGCGAGGAGGGTGAGCGCCTGGATGCGTTCGCTTTCCACGTTCTCAAACTCCTTCTGCCGCGCCTCGGTGGCGTCGTTGAGGATGAGTGCGAGACCGCGGCTGCCGGAGGACTCGCCGTCAATCGGCGCGGCGAAGAGCCGGAAGAAACGCGGGCGCGGCCAGGCGACCTCGAACTCCAGCCGCATCACGGGCGTGCCGCCGCTGCGGTCCATCGCACGCAGCTTCTCGAACTCCAGCTCGGGCAGCAGCCGCTGGATCGGCTCTCCCTCGGGGCGCGAGTTCTCGCCGAGCCCGAGCAGCCGGCGCGCGCTCTGGTTCAGGTAGACGACCTTGCCCGCCTCGTCGGTGACCACGATGCCGTCCTCGACGATGTGAAACACCGTCTCCAGCAGGCTGCGCTCCTCGGCCAGCCGGCGCATGAGCGTGCGGACGTGGTCCGCGTCCAGCCGCGTGAGCCGGCCGAGAACCTTGTCGACGAAGCTGGTCTTGACGGAGGCCATGCTCGGGGCGGACGGGACGGCAGGTGGGAAGGGCGGCGCGGCGCGGGCGGCTACAGCCAGCCCCTGCGTTTGAAGTACCGGAAGGTGGCCGCGGTGGCGACGATGGTCAGGAAGATCGCCCAGAGATAGCCGTACCTCGACTCCAGCTCCGGAGCTTTGAAATTCATGCCGTACCACGTGCCGACGAGCGTGAGGGGCGTGGTGATGACCGTGATCATCGTGAGCAGCTTGATCACCTCGCCGGTCTGGTGACTCGACATGTTCACGTACATCTGCAGCACGTTGGTGAGGGAGTCCGCATACGCCTGCGCGCGTTCGCCGATGGTGAAAAGCGCGTCGTAGACGTCGCGGTAGTAGGGGACGAGGTGGGCGCGCACGAGCTTGAATTCGCCGCGCGCGAACCGCGCGAGCACTTCGCGCTGCGGGCCGATGATCTGGCGCAGGTGCAGCACTTCCTTCTTCACCTGCATGATCTGGGGAATGATCTCGCGCCCCTGCGTCTCGAGCACGCGCTGTTCGAGCTCGGCGATCTCGAGCGCCAGCTCCTCCAGCGCGGGTTTGTAGTTGTCCACGATCGCGTCGAGCAGTGTGTGCGCCACGCGATCGGGCGCGCGCGCGACGTGCACGGTGCTCTTGCGGCAGCGGTCCTCCACCATCTGCACCGAGCGCATCGGCGTGGTGTGGTAGGTGACCAGATAGTTCTTCCCAAGGAAGAAGTTCAGCTCCGTGGTCGCGAACACACCGTCGGTGCGGCTGTAGTCCACGGCGTGGATGACCATGAACAGATACGGCGAATACCGGTCCTCTTCCTTGGGAAAATACTCCTCCACCTTGGGCGACGGTGACTCGGCGACGCAGTCCTCCACCGACAGCGGATGGAAGTGGAAGAGCTCCTCGAGCACCATGCGCGCCTCGGCAGGCGTGGCCGCTTCCAGATCCACCCAGAGGAAAAGGTTGGTGTCCGAAAGCAGGGTGGGCATCAGGAAATGCGGGATGTCCTGACTGTGCAGCCGGCCCTGGGTGGTGAACGCGAACGACCTGATCATGCCAAAGGGACCCCATCGCCCATGGCGCGCGGTCGGGCGTGCCAAGATGGCGCGATGGTAGGGGACGGACCCTTGGAGGCAAGCGGGTTGTCCGGCGCCGCAGCGAGCCCGGGTCGGGGTCAGCGCACGAAAGCGAGGCCAGCCAGGCCGGCCACGGTGGTGGCGCCCAGCACCGAGAGCACGCGGCGGCGCAGCTCGGGTGATCCCAGGGAGGCGGCCAGGGCGGCCTTGACCACCGTGTTGCTGAGACAGCCGATGACGACGGCGCGCGTGGCCAGCACGGGCGCCAGGGTTCCGTCACGCGTGCCGTCGGCCATCGAGAGGGTGACGGCGTCGACGTCGGTGAGGCCGGCAATGGCCGAGACCACGAGGATTCCCTGCGAGAGATCGAGGCCGGAGGCGGCTTTCACGAGGAACTTCACCGCCGCGTAAAGGAGCGCGAACTTGATCGCAATGGTGAGGCTGAGCGGATTGCTGAGGCCGCTGGTTTCGACGCGCTCCGGGACCGGCTGGCGCGCGAGCCATCGGCTCACGGCATAGAGCAGGCCGGGCACCAGCATGATGGCCAGCGGCACGACCGCCTGGCGGGCCAGCGAAGGACTGAGCGCCGCCGCAACCGCCAGCACGCGCAGGAGCATCACGTTGCAGGCAAGCAGCACCGCGAGCGAGTAATTCGCCGCGTTAGCCGGGTCCTCGCGGCTCCGGCGACTGAACGCAAGCGTGGTGGCGGTGCTGGAGGCGAGTCCACCCACCAGACCGCTCACCGTGATCCCGGCGCGACTGCCGAGCACGCGGACCAGCAGGTAGCCCAGGAACCCCAGCCCGGAGATGAGCACCACCATCATCCAGGTCGACCACGGGTTGAACGCGGCATACGGACCGAAACTGCGGTTCGGCACCAGCGGCAGGATGACGCCGGTGATGGCCACGAATTGCAGCACGCTGCGCACATCCTGTGACGTGAAGGCACGCGTCCACTGGTGAATGGGCTGCTTGAGCCCGAGCAAGAGGAGGGTTAGCGCCGCGGCCAGGACCGCGCCCTGGCGTTCACCCCAGGTGACCAGGGCGCCGACGAGAAAGGTGACCAGCGCCGCGCCGGGAGTCGTGTAGCCTGCGCTGCCGCCCTCGCGGCGCGTGAAATGGAGCAGCGCGAAAAGCAACGCGAGCGCAGCCAGGCAGGTCACCAGCACCCCGCGCGTGTGGTGCTCATCCGCGTACGCCGCGAGACAGCCCACCATGGCGAACAGCGAGAACGTCCGCAGCCCGGCGAATTCCTGGTCGCGTTCGGTTCCCTGCTGGCTTTCCCACTGGCGGATCAAGCCGATCAGAGCGCCGAGGCTGGCGCTAAGAATCAGGGATTCCGCGGGCTCGGGCATGACTTGGGTCCGATGCTAGCGGGAATAATGCGGAGGGGAAAGGAAGTGGGTAGGGACGTAGCCGCGGGCGTGCAGCCCGCGCTGACTGGCGTTGGCGAAAGCGGTTGCCGGAGGCGGTTGAGCGCCGCCTGGACGGCGGCGGCTACGAGGGAGGTAGCCGCGGGCGTGCAGCCCGCGCCGACTGGCCTTGGCGAAAGGGGTTGCCGGAGGCGGTTGAGCGCCGCCTGGACGGCGGCGGCTACGAGGGGGCGCGTCCGTTGACAGGTCCCGGCCCGTGACTACTTTCGACGCGGTCTCCTTCAAGTCCTGTTCATGAACGCTCACTCGTCCCACCCGCCTTCCCGGCTCCTTGCCCCTTGGTTCGCTCTAGTCGCCTCGACCTTCTGCCTCGCGCTGATGACCCCGGCGACCGGCGGCGATTGGCCCCGCTGGCGCGGTCCCCATCTCAACGGTATCTCGACCGAGACCAATTGGGTGGCCGAATTCTCAGCCGACGGTCCCAAGGTTCTCTGGAAGGC
>CAZYJB010000072.1:0-9927 GCA_964647675.1 uncultured Verrucomicrobiota bacterium
GGACCCGAAGTGAAGTGAAGTGAAGTGATTTGATTTGATTTGATCCGACAGAACTCATCGAACCGAGACAGCTCGCAAACCGAGCGATCCAGACGAGGAACCGAGACCTATGAGCGAAGCGATTGGCATGATTGAGACGAGGGGCTACACGGGCAGCGTGGAAGCCACGGACGCGATGGTGAAGGCGGCCAATGTGAATGTGGCGCGCACCATCGCCATCGGCGGCGGCCTGATCACCGTGGTGGTGCGCGGCGACGTCGCCAGCGTGAAGGCGGCGGTGGACGCCGGCTCCAAGGCGGCCTCCAAGGTGGGTGAGTTGGTCAGCTCCCACGTGATCGCGCGTCCGCACGAGGACCTCGTGAAGGGGTTTCTCGGCACCGAGGTCGCCAAGGCGGCCAAGTAACCGACGGCGCACGGAAACGACTTCAACCTTTCAGAAACGAGGAGAATTCATGTCCCAGGCTATTGGAATGATTGAAACGAAGGGGCTCTGCGCCCTGCTCGAAGCGACCGACGCGGCGCTCAAGTCCGCCAACGTCACCTTCACCGGGTGGGAGAAGGTCGGCAGCGGCTACGTCACCGCGTTCCTGCGCGGCGACGTCGCCAGCGTGAAGGCGGCGGTGGACGCCGGGGCCGCGGCGGCGGCGACCGTCGGCCAAGTGGTGGCCGTCCAGGTCATCCCGCGTCCGCACGAGAGTCTGGCGGGTCTCGGCAAGTGGCTGCAGTAGGCAGCGCGGTGGCCGCGGCTCGCGCCGGCCGGGGGGTTCCCGGTGTCGCGCTTGCCGGCGGTCCGGCGTGCCTCCTGCCTCGATCCCGATGAAGATCCTCGTCGCCAACCTCGGATCCACTTCGCTCAAGTGGCGTCTCTTCGACGCCACCGGGGTGGGCGAATCCCTGTTGCACAAGGGCGGCTTCGAGCGCGTGACGGATTACCCGCGTGCCATCGACGACTGCCTCGCGCAATTGCGGGAAGCGGGTCACATCCAGAGTGAGGCGGACCTCGCGGCGGTCGGGTTCAAGACGGTGATCGCGCGCGGCGTGAGCGGATGTGTGGCGCTCGACGAGACCGTGGTGCGCGCGATGGAGGACTACAGCGCGCTGGCGCCGGCGCACAACCCGGCCTACATCACCGGGGCGCGCCTGTTCGCGCAGCGCCTGCCGGGCGTGCCGCTGGTTGGGTTGTTCGAGACCGCGTTCTATCAGTGGATTCCGGAGGCGGCGCAGCGCTACGCCGTGCCGGAGAGCTGGCATGCGGCGGGGATCCGGCGCTGGGGCTTCCATGGCGCGAGCCACAAGTTCGTGGCGGAACGATCGGCCGAGCTGCTCGGGCGCGCGGACGTCGCGGAGCGGGCGCGCCGGCTGTATCTCGATGGCGGTGGGAGTCCGGTGCGCGAACCGGCGTTGCGCGTGATTTCGCTGCATCTCGGCGGCAGCTCGAGCATCACCGGCATACGCAACGGCGTCGCCATCGGCAACAGCCTCGGCATGAGCCCTCAGTCCGGACTGCCGCACAACAACCGCGTGGGCGACCTTGATTCCTTCGCCGTTCCTTATGCGCAGCGCGTGCTTGGACTGTCGCTCGACGAAGTGGAGCGGCAGTTGTGCAAGGACTCCGGGCTGAAGGGCGTGAGCGGGGTGTCCAACGACATCCGCGACATCGACACCGCGGCGCGGTCCGGCCATGCGGCCGCGGCGCGCGCGCTCGACCTTTTCGTGCACGAGGCGCGGCGTTGGATTGGCGGGTACCTGGTGGAACTGGGAGGGCTCGACGCGCTCGTGTTCACCGCGGGCATCGGCGAGAACCGCGCCGAACTGCGCGCGCGCATCGCGGCCGGCCTCGGCGAGTTCGGGCTGAAGCTCGATCCCACGCGCAACGATGCGGTGCGCGGCACGGAAGGCGAGATTTCCGCCGCCGGCTCGCGCGCGAAGGCCTTTGTGATTCCCGCCAACGAAGAACTCGTCGTGGCGCGCGAAGTGAAGCGTTATTTACAGCAGAAGGAGGGCCGAGCCGCCTGAAGCCTGACGGCTCGAGGACGGTTCCGGAGATTCATCAACGATCAAACGCAACGAGACGAGAAACCTATGCCGCAACAAGCCATTGGACTGATTGAAACGCGCGGACTGGTCGCGCTGGTGGAAGCGACCGACGCCATGCTCAAGGCCGCGAACGTGGAACTGGCCGGGCCCATGACCCAGGTGGGCAACGCGCTGGTCACCGCCGCGGTGGTGGGCGACGTCGCCGCCGTGAAAGCCGCCACCGACGCGGGTGCGCAGGCCGTGAAGGCCATCAAAGGCGACCTGGTCAGCGTGCACGTCATCGCCCGCCCGCACGCCGAGACCGACCAGGTGCTGCCGAAGAGGAAGTGACGCTCGAGAACGGGACCGCGCGGCTCCGGTGACGGACGGCGGTTTCACCCCTCCCATTCATGTTCCTCGCGCGCGTCGAAGGCCTGGTGGTCTGCACCAAGAAGGATCCCGCCATGAGCGGGCGCAAGCTGCTGCTGCTGCGTCCGCAACTCGTGGACGAGAAGGATCCGACGCGGTTCAAGCCCGGGTCGAACACGATCGTGGCCGTGGACAGCGTGGGGGCGGGGCAGGGGGAGTGGGTGATGTTCTGCCAGGGCAGCAGTGCGCGCCTGGCGCCCGGCATGAAGGAGGCGCCGGTCGACGCCGTGATCATCGGCATCGTCGACTCGGTGGATGTGTTCGGGAAGCAGATCTACACCGGGCGGCAGAACAACAGTTGAGGTGGCGACGAGCCGGGATGCGATGGGGATTCCGGCGCCGTCGGAGGCAGGCGGGGACGGTGTGAATCAGGTCGACGGGGCAACGACAGGTAAGAAGGCCGCGCAGGACGCGACGGCCAGCGAGAGAGAGCCAAAACCATGAGTTCCGGAGTGAATGAATCGTTGATTCGAGACGTGGTGGCGGAAGTGCTGGCGCGCCTGGGGCAGGCGGGCAAGACACCCGCTGCGGCGCCCGGCGGCGCCTGCGCAACTGCGCCGGCGGTGGTCTCGCGCCAGGGTGCGGCTCGCGGCCGGTTTGGCGTGTTTCAGGACGCCAACGAGGCCTGTGCCGCGGCGCACGAGGCGTACCAGCAGCTTTCCGAGAAGGGTGTGGCCGGACGCGTCAAGGTGATCGAGATCGTCAAGGGCCTGTGCGAGAGCAACGCCGCGGAGTGGGGGCGCATCGAGCTCGAGGAGACCAAGATCGGGCGTCTCGACCACAAGATCGAGAAACTCAAGGCGCAGCGCGGCATTCCCACGCTCGAGTTCCTGCATCCGTACGGCATGAGCGGCGACCACGGCATCACGCTGGAGGAATACGCGCCGTTCGGCGTCATCGGCGCCATCACGCCCAGCACGCATTCCATCCCCACGATGGCGTGTAACATCATCAGCATGGTGGCGGCAGGGAACAGCGCGGTGTTCAACGCGCATCCCTCCGCCTACCGCTGCGCCGCGATGGCGGCGAAGGTGTTCAACCAGGCCATCGCGCGTGAACTGGGCATCGAGAACCTCGCGTGCGTGTTGGAGCCGCCGACGCTCGAGTCGTTCGCCGCGCTCGGAAAGAGCGAGCACGTGAAGCTGCTCTGCGTCACCGGCGGCCCGGGTGTGGTCAAGGCGGCCATGGCCAGCGGTAAGCGCGCCATCTGCGCCGGACCCGGCAATCCGCCCGTGCTGGTCGACGGCACGAGCTGCCTGACCAACGCCGCGAAATGCGTGGTTTTCGGCGGCGCCTACGACAACAACCTCCTTTGCATCGGCGAGAAACAGGTGTTCGTGCTGGACGCTTTCGCCGACCGCTTCATGGCCGCGCTGGAGCAGAACGGGGCCTTCCGTCTCAACGCCGCGCAGCTCGAGCGCCTGACGCGCGCCGCGTTCGTCTTCCCTCCCGGCCAGGGCGCGGGCTGTCCGCATCCGGTGGTGAACCGTGACCTCGTGGGACGTGATCCCGCCGTGCTGGCCAAGGAGGCGGGCGCGACCATTCCGCCCGGCACGCAGTTGCTCTTCGCCGAGACGACGGCCGACCACCTGTTCGTGGAGGAGGAGCAGATGATGCCCTTCATTCCCGTGGTGCGCGTGAAGTCCGTGGAGGAAGGCATCGCGCTCTCGAAGAGGTCCGAGCACGGCTACAAGCACTCGGCCATGATCCACTCGCACGACGTGGGAAACATGACCGCCATGGCGAAGGCGCTGGAGACGACGTTGTTCGTGAAGAACGGTTCCTGCCTCGCGGGCCTGGGCGCCGGCGGCGAGGGTTACGCCAATTTCAGCATCGCCACCACCACCGGCGAAGGCATCTGCAACCCGCGCACCTTCACCCGCGTGCGCCGCTGCGTGATGGTCGACAAGCTGCGCATCTTTTGAGGCCGCGGCGATCCCGCCCCGCCACCCCCGAACCCAATGTTCCTTGCGCGCGTGGAAGGTCATGTGACGGCCACCCGGAAGCACCCGAGCTTCGAGGGCTGGCGTCTCGTGATCTGCCAGCCGATCGGGCGCACGGGCGAGTCCGAGGGCGTGCCGCAGGTGGCCATCGATTCGCATGGCGCGGGGCTGCACCAGCGCGTGATCATCTCGAGCGACGGCGCCGCCGCGCGCAAGTCGGTGGGCGACGATCGCAGCCCGGTGCGGTGGCTGATCGTCGGTGTGGTCGACGAAGTGACGCCCGGAACGACGGCGCTGGAGGACGAGTCCCTGCCATGATTTCCGCTTGTCGATACTTCCGATGGCCGAGGCCGGAGTTCCACTCCGAGGAGGCGTCATGCGCCTAGGCAAGGTCGTGGGCCGCGTCACGCTGAGCCGCGTGGTGCCCGGTTTGGACGGTGCGCGCTGGCTGCTGGTGAACCCCTTCAATCGCGCCCAGTTTCCGCAGGGCTCCGGCGCGCCGGCGGGACTGACCTCCGAACCGACCCTCGTCGTTTACGATCAGCTCGGCGGCGGCGTCGGCGACGTCATCGGCTTCGTCGAAGGCCGGGAGGCGGCGCAGCCGCTGGATCCGCCCGGAGTCATCGACGCCATCAGCGCCGCGCTGATCGATCACGTTTTCCACCAACCCAGGGAGTCCAAACGCACGCACTGAACGCGGTCGTGCAGCATCCCTGATTCCCGAATTCCCCAGATCCCATGGCCACCGTCATCACCGCGAAGGACCTCGAAGAACTCCTGCAGCAGGGCGGCAACCCGGCGTCACTCCCGACCGACGCGCTGCTCACCCCGTCGGCCAAGGACGCGTTGCGCGACTGGAAGGCGCGCAGCGCCTCGTCCGTGTCGTCGCCGGTCAGCAAATCCGCCAATGCCTTCGCCAAGCCCGTCGGCGCGAACAGCTCTGCCGCGGATCTGGAGGCGTTTTTCCAATCCGAGCAGATGCAGGACCTGAAGGAACAGATCTGCGACATTGGGCGCCGTCTGTGGGGGCGCGCCTACGTCGACGGCAACGGCGGCAACATTGCGATTCGCGTGGCGGACGATCTTGCCCTCTGCACGCCGACGCTGGTGAGCAAAGGCTTCATGAAGCCCGAGGACATGTGTCTCGTGGATCTCGACGGCAACCAGAAGGCCGGGCGCAAGAAGCGCACCAGCGAGATCCTGATGCACCTGCAGATCATGAAGCGGCAGCCGCGCGCCAAGGCCACGGTGCATTGCCATCCGCCCTACTCGACCGGCTTCGCGGTGGCCGGCATCGAGCCGCCGACCTGCCTGATCCCCGAGTACGAGGTGTTCTCCTCGGTGGCCATCGCGCCGTACCGCACGCCGGGCACGCCCGAGATGGGGCAGCTCGTGGCCGACCTCGTCGACAAGCACAACACCATCCTCATGGCCAACCACGGCGTGGTGTCGTGGAGCCATCTCACCGTCGAGGATGCGTATTTCAAGATGGAGATCCTGGAGGCGTACTGCCGCACCATTCTCGTGGCGGCACAGCTCGGCAAGCCGCCGAACACCATGACCCCCGCGCAGCTCCAGGACCTGCTCAAGATCAAGCAGAGCCTGGGCATTCCCGATCCGCGGCATGGCCTCAAGGAGTGCGAGCTGTGCGACAACAACGACTGGCGCCCGGGTGTGGTGTGCGGCACGCCATCGCGCGTGACCGACGCCGCTCCTGAGGCCGCTCCCGACGCGCAGGCCGAGGCCATCGTGAAGGCGGTCACCGACCAGATTCTCGGAAAATCGCGCTGACCCGCGCGCCCGACGCCATGAAGTCCCTCGACGCCAAGCTTGCCGAGATCCGGTCCAACCCGCGGTCGCGCGCCTTCATCCTGGCCGACGCGAAGGATGCCGACATGGCCTTCGGCGTCCGGGCACCGGGACCGCGGCGTTACCTCGCGGGTCGCGGCGCGCGTCCGGCCCAGTTTTCGCCGGAGGTCTGGGGGCGCGATGAGTTCGGCTACCGGAACCTGCCCGAATTCCTCGATGTCATCCGCGAGATCGTGAATCAGGGGGTGGTCGACATCATGTTGATGTCCGCCTACGTGAACGAACAGCTCGCCATCAAGGAAGGGCTGTTCCGGAAGTCGCACGTGACTCCGGCCGCGCGCGCGAACGACACCACCGACGTCTGGGCGGTGCGGCATGGCTGTTATACGCGTGAACCGTCGCAGCCGTTCCGTTCCGCCACCATCGACCACATCCAGTGCGGTCAGGTCGAATGCGACCGGTCGGCGGCGGAGTTTCCCGGTGCCAACCTAGGGCTCTACTCGGTCACCTTCGTCAACGAACTCGACCAGGACCGCGAGGCGTTGCTCTGGTACAAGGGATTCCGCGAGGAGGCCGAGCGGAAGAGCTTCCGGCACTTCCTCGAGGTGTTCGATCCGAATGTCGACAGCGGCATCGCGCCCGAGAAGTTGGGCGAGTACATCAACGACAACATCCTCCGCACCCTGGCCGGGGTGCCGGAAGCGGGGCGTCCCCAGTTCCTCAAGATCGTTTACCACGGTCCCAAGGCGATGGAGGAGCTCGCGCAGTACGATCCGAACCTCGTGGTCGGCATCCTGGGCGGCGGCGCGGGCACGACGTACGACGCGTTCCGCCTGATCCACGACGCGCAGAAGTACGGCGCGCGCGTGGCACTGTTCGGTCGCAAGATCAACAACGCCGAACACCAGCTCGCCTTCGTCGACATGCTGCGTCTGATCACCGACGGCAAGGTGGATCCGGCCGAGGCCGTGCGCGCGTACCACGGTGTTCTTCAGGCGAAGGGCATCGCGCCGCACCGCACTTTGGCGGACGACCTGCAGCTGACCGATCAATCGATGGCCTACGACGGCAGCGCCGCGCGGCGTGGCACCGTCGAGGTGCGGGGCAATCCGTTGGCCGCCGCAGCGGCGACCCCATCCGCGGCCGCGCCGCCGCCGGTAACGGCGGGATCCAAGCCGGGCGCTGAGCCCGAGGGGGAGGCGTGGCCGGTGTTGCCGACCGGGAAGCCGGATTTCGGCCGCATGACGTCCGACCAACGACGCGCCTACGACTCTGCACGGCTCAGTCGGAAGTTCGGCTGAGCGGCCTCGGATTCCGCTCGTTCTCTGGGAGTTTGCCTCGGGGCACGGCTCGCGGTAACCCTCTCCGCATGCGTGAAGCTCGAGTTGGGTCACCCGGAGGCGTCAGCCGTCGTGCGTTTCTGGGTCGCGCGGTCTCCGCGGCCGTGGTTTCCGCGGCGAGCGCTGGCCGCCTGCCCGCCGCCGAGTCGTCGCGCAAGCCCCCTGAGTTGGCCTTTGCGCGATCGCCCGAGGCGCTGCAGCTCAACTTCGGCCAGAAGCCGGTGGCGCGGTACCAGCTTCAGAAACCCGGCGCCGGCGCGGCCTCCGCCGAGAGCGCCTGCTACTTCCACCCGGTCTCGACTCCTGGCGGCACGGTCGTCACCGAGGTGGCGCCCGCTGATCACCCCCATCACCGGGGCATCTTCCTGGGCTTCGTGGAGGTGGGTGGCGCGGCGAGGGGTGACTTCTGGGGTTGGGGCGAGCCAGCGCCGACGGCCGGGCGGCGCATCGTGAATCAATCGATCGAAGCGCCGCAGCCGGCGCTCGGATCCGCCCGCTTCCGTGCGCTCAACGAATGGCAGGTGGACGGCAAGCGCCTGATCCGGGAGGACCTGCGCGCGTCGATCGGGTTTCATGACGGCGCCACCATGATCGATCTGGCCATGCAGTTGACGGTGGAGGCGGACGTCACGCTGGCGCGCTGGGCCTTCGGCGGGTTCGCGGTCCGGGTGCGGAAGGAGGGCGGCGTGACGGCCTTCAACGCGGAGGGCCCGGTGACGCGTCAGGCGCCGAAGCACACCGAGCCGACGTCGAATTGGCCGGACGCGCCCTGGTATGGGCTCAGCCTGAAATCCGCAGAGGGCAAAGCGGCGTCGCTGGTGGTGGCGAATCGTGCGAGCAATCCACCGACCACCTGGCATGTGGTGCCGGGCATCGGGCTCATCAACCCATGCATCACGGCGCCCGCGGCGGTGACCCTCACCGCGGCGAAGCCGCTGGTGCTGCGCTATCGGATACTCGCCTTTGACGGCGTCCCGAAGGTCGAAACCGTGCAGGGCCTCGCCGAAACCTTCTACCGCGCGGGAGAGCGGAGTTAGGAAGGGCCTGGGCGCGCGTCGGCGTGGAGCGGACGGCGACCTGTCGCCTTTTGAGCACCAGGAACGGGCCAGGTGGGAAGAGCGGCGTCAGACCACCACGGTCCCAGAGCATGCGTCCCCGTTCGCGGGGGCCTCAAATCGCCTGCAACTCCCGCGGCGCACCGGTGTCCTTCGACGCAGCATGCCCGACCAGGATTGGGCCAGGTGACAACTCAACCGGACAACTTCGAGGACTTTATGAAGTCCTACCAGAACATGGTCTACTCGACCGCAATGCGACTGCTTGCGAACGATGCCGAGGCCCAGGACGTGGCTCAGGAGGTTTTCCTGCGTGCGTACGACCGGTTCGCGGAGTTGAGCCAGAGTCCGACGGCGGGCGGCTGGCTGAAGACAGTGGCGCGCAACCTGTGCCTGAACCATTTGCAGCGTTACCGCGCGCGCTGGCGGTTCTTTTCCGAGTTTGGCTACGGCGACGACGACCGCGACGATCGCGCCTGGGACATCCCGGTGGAAGACAAGACCGTGGCCGAGGCGAGCGCCGTGGATCGACGCGAACTGCTGGAGATCGCCCTGCAGAAGCTGCCGCCCAGCCAGCGCGTGCCGCTGGTGCTCTATCATTTTGAAGACTTGAGCTACGAGGAGATCGCGGAGCGGCTGCACATTTCCCTGAGCAAACTGAAGACGGACATCCACCGCGGGCGCGAGACGCTGCGCAAACGTTTGAAGTTGGGAGTCAACCGGGAGGAGTTCGCGCCTGAAACCCGATCCGTCCGTGCGTCATGAAGATTCTGAGGCATCCCTTGTTTATGCGTCCCACCCCTGAGTCCGAGCTGGAGCAGGCGATCGATCGCGAGCTGCGCACGCTTTCCGAATTGGCGGCGCCGGCGACCCTGCTGCCGCGAGTGCTGAACGCGCTGGCGGCGCGCGAGGCACGACCGTGGTGGCGGCGGGAATACAGCGCGTGGCCGCGGAGCGCGAGGGTGGTCTTTCTGGCGGGCAGCAGCTCCTTGGGGGCGGTGCTGCTGTATTTCGCGTGGGGCGTCGGGGCGGGGCTTTCGGTCGGCGCGCTTTCGATGGAGGCCCGCGAGGTGGCGGGCGGGTTCAATCTGATCGGCGGCGCACTCGGGGCGCTCGGGGGTGCGATGGTTTCCCTCATCAAGGCCGCACTGAGCCACAGCTCGGTGCTCTGGATCGGCTCGGGTCTGTTGGCGGCCTGCTACTTCACCACCTTCGCGCTGGGCACGGCCTGTTATCGCCTGGTTTCACGGCGCATCTGACGAGATCACACCAAGGTATCTTGTTTTTGACGAAGGTTTCACCTTGGAGGTTCGGACTCTGGCTCGCGCTGGTGGC
>CAZYJB010000073.1:0-9894 GCA_964647675.1 uncultured Verrucomicrobiota bacterium
GGAGTGGTTCGGCCCGGCCGATGGTTCGCTGGCGCCGGCGTCGGCGGATCCCGAGGAATGGATTCGCGTGCTGCGCCGGCAGGTCTTCGCCGGCTGGCCGGAGACACGCCTGGAGGACGAAGTACCCGCGCGCCGCATTCAGGATTCGAAGCGCGGGGAATGGCGCCACGAAGTGTGGGATTGGGAGAGCCAGACGGACGTGCCCCTGAGACTCCACCTCCTCTCGCGCGCTGCCTCGGGCGCGGCGACCGGCCGGGTGCGCATTCGAGTGCCTGGCGAGGAGACCCCGCCCGACTGGGTGGTGCGCCATCTGGACGACTGGCTCGGCCGCGACGGTGCGGAAGCATCGACGGTGGCCTACCTGGAGACGCGCGGCGTGGGATCGGGGCTTTGGACCGCCGAGGCGGCGCGACGCATCCAGATCCGGCGGCGGTTCATGCTGTTGGGACAGACGGTCGATGGCATGCGCACGTGGGACATTGCGCGCGGCGTGACCCTGGTGCGGCGGCTGGCCGGCCGCGGCGGACTGCGTGGTATCGAGTTGGTGGCCGACGGACCGATGGCCATCAACGCGCTGGCCGCCTCGCTCTTTATTCCACCCTTGGAGGCGGTGACCGTGAGTGCGCGTCCGCGCTCGTGGCGGGAGGGGCCGGACTATCTCAACGTCGCGCGCGTGCTCGACTGGCCGGAACTGGCCGGATTGGTTGCGCGACGCGGCACCCGCGTCGGGGACCAATGATCCGCGGTGCGTTGGAGGCAGCGGGAAAAGTCAGCGGACCCAGAGGGCGACCGCGTCGCGGAAGATTCCCCAGCGATCGAGGAAGGCAGCGACGACCGGGGTGCTCTGGACCAGCATCGCGAGGGCGGCGGTGGCGAGAACGAGGACGATCACTTGGGACTCGCGATCCGGCGCGGGGGGATCGGAGCGCTTCGACGTCGGCGAATGGGAGGCGAGGCCGGAGTCGATCCAGGGTCCGAGTTCCAGGGCGCGCAGATGGCGCAGGCGGGCGCGGTTGGCGCGCGTGACGGGGATGCGGATCGTGGGCCCGGCGGCGCCCTTCGGGGCGGGCCTGGGCCCGGGGAGGGCTCGCACCGGATGCGGCAGGAAGGTCGTGTCGCTCATGACGACGCCCTCTGTAGCGGCGGCGTGCGGCGCCCGCCATTCCCCCAAAGAGGAACACCGTCGACGAGGAGCAGGGACAGGACTTCAACCTGACGAGGCCGGGGTCGCGACTTCGTGGTTCACGGGGCGGCTGGTTGGGATACCCTCTCACACCGATGACGGAAGCCCGGGAGAGTTTCGTGGCGGGACCGGTGATCGCGCAGGCGCAGGCGCATGCCGATGCGACGCGCTGGCAGATGTTGTTCGAGCAGTCGCCGCAGAGCATGCAGGTGTTTGCGCCGGACGGCTCGACGCGCCGCGTGAACGCCGCGTGGAAGCGGTTGTTCCGTCTCGATCCGAAGGAGGTGGCGCGGTTCAACGTGCTGCAGGATCCCCAGCTCGAGGCGGCGGGCGTGGCGGGCATGGTCCGCGCCGCGTTCGAGGGTGAAGTCGTGCATGTGCCGCCGATTCCGTTCCTGATCCATCCGGCGACGGGCACCGAGGTGCGTTGGATCGGAGCGGTGTTCTTTCCTGTATTCGACGGCAACGGGGGGTTGACCGAGGTGGTCTGCGTGCATGAGGACAGCACCGAGCGGCGGCAGGCCGAGCGCACGCTGCGCGAAAGCCAGGAGCTGCTCGATTCGATCACGCGCAGCGTCAGCGAGGCCATCTACCGCGCGACACCGGCCGGCCGGCTTTCGTATGTGAACGAGTCCTACCTGCACATGTTCGGGTACGAATCGCTCGAGCAGCTCAATGCCATCCCGCGCGATCAACTTTATGCGCGGCCGTCGGACCGAGCGCGCCTGCTACAGGGACTCTCGCAGAGCGATGGCTTCCGCAATCAGGAGATCGAATTCCGCCGCCGTGACGGGTCGACCTTCTGGGGCATGATCAGCATGCATGCGCACCGCGACCCGGAGTCGCGCGCCATCGCGTGGTTCGACGGAGTGATCACCGACATCACCGACCGCCGCCGCGCCGAGCAGGCCGTGCGCGATCTGAATGCGACGCTCGAGGCGCGGGTGAGCGCGCGCACGATGGAGTTGGAGGAGGCCAACACGCGCCTCAAGTCCGAGGTCGCCGAGCGTGAACGGCGCGAGGCCATGCTGCGCGCCGTGTGGGAGATGTCCGAAGCCGTGCACATGGCGGAGGACCTGGAGCAGTTGTTCGCGCGCATCCATGCCGTCATCTGCAGCCTGATGCGCGCGCCGAACTTCTACCTGTCCCTGTACGATCCGGCCACGTCGATCATCTCGTTTCCCTACTATGCAGACGAGCGCTCGCCGAGTCCGGGGAGCCGCTGCTGCGCAAACGGGCTGACCGAGTACGTCCTGCGCACCGGGCGCCCGCTCCTCGCGGCGCGTGCGCAGGTGCAGGCGTTGATGACACGGGGCGACGTGTCGCCCGTGGGCGACCTGGCTGCCGTTTGGCTGGGCGTGCCGCTGCTGGTGGGCGGGCTGCCGATCGGCGTGATGGTGGTGCAGGATTACGTCGACGAACATGCGTTCGACGAGGCGGACCAGCAGCTGCTGAACTTCGTGGCGGGGCAGACCGCTCTGGCGATCGACCGCAAGCGCACCGCCTGGCTTCGGGCCCGCCGCGAACGCATCCAGGGCGCGACGTGGCAGATCTCGGAGGCGGTTCATTCCGCGCGGGACCTCGATCAGTTGTACGGACGGATCCATGAGATCGTGGGCACGCTGATGCCGGCGGATAATTTCTATCTCCTGCTGCGCGACGCGGAGACGGGACTCGACCACACGGTCTACTGGCGTGACGAAATGGACGCCGCGCCGCCGCCGCAACGCCTGCGGCGGGGCATGACGGCGTACGTCCTGCGCACCGGACGCCCGTTGCGCGCGACGCGCTCGCAGATGATGCGTCCGCTGCCGGCCGGCTGTGTCGAGGCCGAGGGCGACGACTGGTATCTCGAGGCCGGCACCGTATCGGCGGTGTGGCTCGGCATTCCGTTGCGCCTGGACCAGGAGGTCTTCGGCGTGATGGCGGTGCAGGACTACCGCGACGAGGCCGCGTACGGGGACGATGAACAGCAGATCCTGACCTTTGTCGCCGAGCAGATTGCGCTGGCCATCCAGCGCAAGCGTGCGGAGGGCGAGTTGATCCATGCCTTGGAGCACGAGCGGCAGCTCGGTCAGATGCGGAAGGACTTTGTCTCGATGGTCTCCCACGAGTTCCGCACGCCGCTTGGCATCATCGCCTCGTCGGCCGGCCTGCTGGAGAAGTACCACGACCGCCTCGATCCAGCCGAGCGCGTGGAGCAACTGGCGTCGATCCGGGGCAACGTGCGGCGCATGAGCCGGCTGATGGAGGAGGTGCTGCTCTTCGGACGTGTGGAGGAGGGGAGGCTCGTTTGCGAGCCGCGCGCGCTCGATGCGTCGGCGCTGTTCGGCGTGATCGTGGATGAATTGAAGTCCGCGACCGACCACCGCTGCCCGATCCAGTTGCGGCTGGAATCCGTGCCGGGCGGGACGGTGGCGGTGGACGAGCGGTTGGTGCGCCCGGTGCTCACGAATCTGCTCGCGAACGCGGTGAAGTACTCGCCCGAGGGCCGTCCGGTGGAGCTGGCAGTGGAGGTCCAGCAGGGGACGCTTCACCTGTCCGTGCGCGATCAGGGTTGTGGCATCCCGCCGGCGGATCTGCCCAAGCTTTTCGACCCGTTTCGTCGCGGGTCCAACGTCAGTCATGTCCCCGGCACCGGGCTTGGGCTGGCCATCGTGCGTCGGTGCGTGCGCCTGCACGGCGGCAGCATTGATCTGTCGTCCGAGCTGGGGGTGGGGACCGTCGTGCAGGTGCGCATTCCGATGCGCTTGGCCGCCGAACCGGCGGCGGGGGGTGACGCTTTATGAAAACCGTGCTGGTGATCGAGGATGAGCCCGAGATGCGGCGAAACATTGCGCGTCTGCTGAAGCTGGAAGGCTACCAGGCAGTGGTCGCCGAGAACGGCGCCGCCGGGCTGGCGCGCGCGAAGGAATCGCGTCCGGACCTCATCCTGTGCGACGTCATGATGCCGGAGATGGACGGGCACGACGTATTGCGCGCCCTGCGCGCCGACGCCTCGCTGCGTTCGGTGCCGTTCATCTTCCTCACTGCCAAGGGCGAGAAATCCGACCAGCGCGGCGGCATGAATCTGGGCGCCGACGACTACCTGACCAAGCCAGTCGAAAACGACGAGTTGGTGGCGGCCGTGGCGGCGCGGTTGCAGCGCGCGCAGGAGACCGTGCGCAGCGGGTTTGCCCCGGACTTCTCGTCGGCCGGGCCGCTCGAGACGCTGGGGCTGAGCCCGCGCGAGGCGGAGGTGCTGCTGTGGGTCTCGCAGGGCAAGACGAATCCCGAGATCGCGACGATCCTGGGAATCAGCGAGGAAACCGTGAAGAAGCACATGAAGCAGGTGCTCTCGACGCTGGGCGTCGAGACGCGCACGGCCGCCAGTCTGCGCGCGATGGAAGTGCTGCAGAAGCCGGGCTGAAACACGTCCCAGCGCGATTTGGAGTGGGTGATCCGGCGCCCGGGGTCGGTGGTCCGGTCTTGCGACCTCCGGCGACGCTGGCAGCCTGCCGCCCGTGCCGGATCCAGCGTACGACGCGGTCGTGATCGGGGGCGGCCCCGGCGGCAGTTGCGTCGCCACGCGGCTCGCACGCGCCGGGCGGCGCGTGCTGGTGTTGGAGAAGGAGCACTTCCCTCGGTTCCACGTCGGCGAATCCCTGCTCCCCTACAATCACGCGCTGTTCCAAGAGTTGGGCGTTCTGCCGGCGTTGGAAGCGGCAGGATTCCCGATCAAGCGCGGCGCCCAGTTCCATCTCGGCAACGGCGCCAAGGGCACCGCCTTCGTCTTCTCGGCCGGCCGCTACACCCGGCACGGCGAGGCGTTTCAGGTGGAGCGCGCGCGTTTCGACGATCTGCTGTTGCGACATGCCGAAGCCAGCGGCGCCACGGTGCGCGAAGGCGTCACCGTTACGCGGATCGAGGAGGACGCCGAAGGCGTGGATGTCCGCGCCACCACCGACACGGGAGAACCGGTGGCTTGCCGGGCACGATTCCTCGTCGACGCCTCCGGGCGCGGGAACATGACCGGGCAGCAGGAAGGACTGCGCGTGCCGAATCCGAGGCTCCGAAAGGTCGCCATCTTCGCCCACTTCGAGGGCGTGCGCCTCGACGCGGGATCGTGCGGAGGAGACACCGTCATCGTCCGGCTCGAGAACAAATGGTTCTGGCTCATCCCGCTCGCGACCGGCGGCGAAGGTCGTCCGAGCAAAGTCAGCGTCGGCCTGGTGCTGGACCGTGATGAATTGGCCGCGGCCAAACGCCCGGCGGAGGAGGTGTTCCATGATCACGTGCGTTCCAGCCCGCCGATGGGGGAGCGCATGGCCGGCGCGCAGCGCGTCTCGGAGGTCCACGTGACGGGAGACTTCAGCTACTCGAACCGCACCTTTCACAGCCCGCGCGTGGTGCGCGTGGGCGACGCCGCCGGGTTCATCGACCCGATTTTCTCGAGCGGCGTCTTTCTCGCGATGTTCTCGGGCAGCATCGCCGCCAGAGCGGTCCTCGAGGCGTTGCAGGCGGGAACCGACGGACGCCGTGGTTTCGCGGAGTACGAGCGCCGCGTGCGGGCCGCCATGCGCATCTATTGGGAGATGGTCGAGAACTTCTACACCCAGCCGTTCATGGAGCTGTTCCTCCAACCGCGCGCACGCTTCGAACTCGCCGCCGCGGTGAACGCCGTGCTGGCCGGTGAACTCGAGGGCGGCTGGCGGCTGCGCTGGCGCATGCGACTCTTCTTCTGGCTGGTGCGTGTGCAGGCCAAGTTCCCGCTCGTGCCACGAATCTCATTCGAGGCTGCGACATGATCCGGCGACGAAACGGCCCGGGCAATCGGGGCGCCACGGCCCGCGCCGCGGCGGCTCTGACGGTCGCCTCAGCGGTCCTCTTCGCCGGTTGCCACACGACCGTGCCCCTGCCCCAGGCGGATCCCGATTCCCCCGCCTGGCGCCTGACGGAATCTCCGGCGGTCTGGCGCCCCGCGCTTCACAGCCCGGAACTGGCCGGCGAACTCCTGGTGGCGAACGGTCCGGACTCGGCGCGCGTGGTGCAGTTCTCCAAGCAGGGCCTCCCGATGGTGGCGGCGCAGGTCACTCCGGAGCGATGGCGCCTCACGTCGTCGCTCCGCCCGCGCGCCTACACCGGACGCATGCCGCCGCGTCGCGCCGTCCTGTGGCTGGTCCTCGACGGCCTGCCTCCCTCGGCCCGCGCGCCGGCGCCCTGGCTGATGACGACCAACCCGGCCACCTCCAGTTGGCGGCTCACCCACCCTGGCACGGGAGAGTTTCTCGAAGTCTACCCCGCCAGCCCGGCACCCGGGCCGTGACGAGACCGGGCGGCCCTGATTTACGGATGGGCGACCGGGAGGACGGCGGGGCAACCTCGGCGGCGAACTCATGCTCTTGCGGCACTGGCCATGGCTGCTGATTCCGATTCTGTTCGTGCTGGGGGCCAGTCGCCTCCGGTTCGACGCGGAGGTCCTCAACCTGCTCCCGCAGGACCTGCCTGCGGTGCACGGCCTCCTGTTGCAGCAACGCCATTTCGCCACCTCGCAAGAACTGCTCGTCACGGTGCGCACCGACGAGGCCGATCTATCCGAACGGGTCGCCGAACGGGTGGCTCGTCTACTGTCGGCCGAGACCTCGGTGGTGCGCTCCGTCCGCTGGCGCCCGCCTTGGCGGGATCACCCGGGCGATCTCGCGGAGAACCTCGCCTGGCAATGGCTGCAACAACCTCCCGGCAGCCTCGCACACCTGGAGGAACGCCTCGCGCCGGCGGAACTTCCCCGCCAGATCCAGAGCGCGCTCGATCGCCTTGCCAGTTCTCTCGATCCGTCCGAACTCATGCGCACCGGGTACGATCCGCTCGGCCTGTCGCACGTGGGCGCCGACGGCGATCAATCCGGGGCGATCAGCGAGGGTGACCGTCTGTTCGCGGATGCCTCGGGCACGTTCCTGCGCGTGGAACCGGCGCGCGAGGAGGGTGATTACCGCCTGACGGCGGCCTGGTTGCGCCACGTGCAGCAAATCTCGGCCGCGGCGCTGTCCGACTTGAAGGCGGAGGAACGGCAGCAGGTTCGCCTCGGGTTCACCGGAGGTCCCGCCTTCCGCGCCGAGATCTCCTCGGGCATGGAGTCCGACCTGCGGCAGTCGGTGACCGCGACGGTGGTCCTGATCGCCGGCCTCTTCTGGATGGCCCATCGAAGCTGGCGCCCGCTCGGCTGGTTGATCGTTTCCCTGGGCTTGATTCTGGCCCTGACCCTGGCGGTAGGCGGCGTGCTGTTCGGGACCTTGAACATCATCAGCGTGGGCTTCGCGGCCGTGCTGATGGGATTGGCGGTCGACTATGGGCTGGTCGGCTACCAGGAGGCCGTGGCCAGCCCTGGCGCCGCGCCGGGCGAGGTCCGGCGTGAAGTCGCGCGCGGGATCTGGTACTCGGCCGCGACCACCGCGGGGACGTTCGTCCTGCTCGGGTTCGCCGGTCTACCCGGCCTGTCGCTGCTGGGCAACATGACCGCGCTTGGCCTGCTCCTCGGCGCCCTGGTGATGCTCTACTTCTATCTGCCGAGGGTCTGCCCGGTCCGCGGGAGCACGGCCGACATGGCGCCGCGCGTTGCCCTGGCCCGGTTGGCGGCGTCCTGGCCGCGACTTCACCGCTTCGTCACGGGCGTCCTGGTGGGCGGCGCACTCCTCGTCCTTCTCGTGCGCGGCCTTCCTCCCCTGACCCCGAGTCAGGATCCGTTGCGGCCCCGTTCCAGCCAGGCCTACGCAGCGATGGACGAGATGCGGTCGCGACTCCTTCGTTCGGGCGATCCGATGCTGGTGATCGTCGAGGGCCGCGACGCCGCGCAGGTGGCGCAACGCCTGGAATCGTTGTCGGACTCCCTGGCGCCGGCGGTGGTCCGCGGCGAGGTCGCGCGGGTGGAGTTGCCCCTCGCCTTCTGGCCGCGCACCCACCACGCGCAAAGCAACCGAGCGCCCGCCCTCCGTCTTTCCGCGCGGGCCACGGAAATCGGGAATGCCCTGACCGACGCGGGATTCTCGACCAATGCGGTGGCGCTGCTCCGCGGAACTTTCTCGGCGTGGCCCGCGCTCCTGGACTCGGTGCACGCCTGGCCGACCAACCGCACGGCGGAATGGCTGACGCGGCAATTCGCCACGCGGACGCCGTCGGGCGACTGGCTGGCGCTCGGTGCCGTCCATCCCGGCCCGGGCTTCACGATGTCGCGCGGACTGAAGCCGCTCCCGGAAGGCGTGTGGCTGAGCCACTGGAACTCCCTGGGCCTCCATCTGGTGAGCCATGTCCGCGAACGCGTGGTATTGCTCATGGCCCTCATCGCCGGCGTATTGATTGGATTTCTGTGGCTGGCTTTCCGTCGGTGGCACGAGGTTGCCCTGGGCGCGGTTGCTCTGGCGCTGAGCTTTCTCCTGCTCACCGCGGTGATGGCGGCGGCAGGCTGGGAGTGGAATCTGCTCAGCCTCGTCGCCCTGCCGCTGATCCTCGGGAGCTCGGTCGATTCCACCATCCACATGCAACTCGCGCTGCGCCGGCATCGCGGTGATCTCGCGGCCGTGTGGGGAACGACCGGAAAGGCCCTGATGCTGTGCGCCGGCGCCAACATCGCGGGCTTTGGTTCCCTGGCCTGGTGCAGCAACATGGGATTGGCCAGCCTCGATCTCGTCTGTGCGCTCGGCGTGGCGTGTGTCTTCGTGGTTTGTGTCGGCGTGCTGCCGATGTGGTGGCTCGCCTTTGCCCCACGACCCGAGGCCGCCACGGCACCGGTTGCGCCTTCGCTGCTCTATCAGGCGCGCCTGTGGTCCGCAGGACTTATGCTTGCCCGCCATCTGCCGGCTCGCGTTGCGTCGCGGTGGGCGCGCCTCGCGGCCTGGGGGTACCGGGTCGCGAACCCGGCCCGGTTCGGGACGGTCACCGACAATCTGCTGCCGGTGGTCGGCCCGGACCGCGCGGCGGCCCGGAGATGCGCGCGGCGGTTGTTTACCCGATTCGCCGACAAGCTCGTCGATCTATGGCGCCAGGAGGCGGGTGCGCCGCTGCTCGCCCCGGTGGAACCGGGTTCCGGCTGGGACCATTTCACCGACGCTGTCCGCTCGGGGCGCGGAATCCTGCTGGTGACTCCGCACCTCGGGAACTGGGAGCTCGGAGCGTCGCTGCTGACCGCCGCCGGCATTCGCCCCCTCGTGCTCACCGCTCGCGAACCGGGCCACGGACTGACCGAAGCCCGCGCCGAGGCCCGCCAGAGGCAGGGCATCGACACGCTCGTGGTGGGTTCCGATCCTTTTGCATTCGTGGAGGTCATTCGCCGCCTCCAGGACGGCGGGCTCGTGGCTCTGCTCATCGACCGGCCGGCTGCCGCCACCGCCGTGGAGGTGACGTTCCTGGGGCGTCCGATCCTGGCCAGCATTGCGGTCGCGGAACTGGCGCGCGCCAGCGGTGCGGTGATCCTGCCGACCTACATCGTCCGCGACGGTGACCGCCATCGGGCCCATACCCTGCCGCCCGTGACGTACGATCGCCGCGCCTTGAGCGATCGCGCGGCGCGGGTCGAACTGACCGGCCGGATCCTTCGTGCCTTCGAACCCGCGGTGCGGCAGTTTCCGGACCAATGGTTCCATTTTGTGCCGATCTGGGACACCGGAGCGTCGGCAGAAACCGCGCGCTGACCGAGCATCCATCAGCGCCTGCCACGTGTGTCCCGCTGGCCTTCCTGCTGA
>CAZYJB010000074.1:0-5455 GCA_964647675.1 uncultured Verrucomicrobiota bacterium
CCGCGGTGTCCGCCGCCTTGAGGACCTGGTCGACGGATCTCGCGGTTTGGCACCCGCCCTTTCGAGCGGCGACCCCCATGCTGATGGTGATCTGGTGCTTGTGTCCGGCGACCATGATGGGCGTCGAGGCGATCTGCGACCGGAGGCGCTCAGCGCATTTTTGCGCGGACGGCAGGTCGGTATTGGGGCAGATGACGAGGAATTCCTCGCCGCCGAGCCGGCACGCGATATCGCTGGAGCGGAGTTCCTGACGGAAGACACGTGCTACCGTGGCGAGCACCATATCGCCGACCATGTGGCCGTAGGTGTCGTTGATGCGTTTGAAATGATCGATGTCGCCAAAGATCAGGGAAATGTCTTCATCGGCGGAGTGGGCGGAACTCCAGCCCTCGCGCATTGTCTCCTCGGCGAAGCGGCGGTTCGGCAACTGGGTCAGCTCATCGGTCATCGCGGCGCGGTGCAGCTTCCGGTTGGCGACCGCGAGTTCGGCGAGGTTTTGTTGGAGGCTGGTCTCCCTTTCGAGGAGGCGCGCCCGGAGATCCAGAGTGCGTTGAGCTGCCCGCAATCGCAGCGCCAATTCGCTTGGGTTGAGCGGGAGACAGAGGTAGTCGTCGACTCCCATCTCGAAGGCGGCAACGAGGTGTTCCGGAGTATGTTGGGACGTGGCGAGAATGAAGTAGGTAAGGCGACCCGCCTCGAACTTTCGAAGGGCAGAGCAAAGTTCCATCGCTTCCTTGGGCGAGCCGTCGTCGTTGGCGATGACGATCCGCGTGGCACGCGTCATGGCGAGAGTCAGGGTTGCCGCCACGGAGCGGGAGCGGACGACAGACAGGCCGGAGGGTCTCAGCGCGTGTTCGAGTGCGGAGGCGTGGAAATCGTCGCGCTCCAGCAGAAGGACGTCGATGGGTTCGTTTGGCGGAGGTGCGGGTAGGTCGGATGCCGGTACGGTGGTCGGTTCAGTGCTCCTGGCTCTGGCGGCGTGTTCGCTGCGTGCCGGAGATTTGGGTGCGGAAACGTTCAGGAGCGCGCCCCACTCGAACCAGGCGGTCCTGATGGAGGCGAGCACGGAATTCAGGCGGTCCGCCTCGATGCCCAGGTCGATGAGCTCTTCCCGCAGCGGATCGGGGAGGGGGTCGGTGGGTGAGGTGGAGGCGCTGAGGTTCTCGACGACGCGTTGGGCGAGGTTGAGCGTCCGTCGAAGGGTAACCAGACGGTCGGATTCCCCGGCGTTTTCGGGCAGGGGCTGCCAGAAAAACGCGGTGGCATGGGCGAGACGCTCAGGGAAGCCCCAGTCCCGCAGGAGCGCTTCGGTGAGTTCCGCGTGGTGGATGCCAAATTCTCTGGTCTCGAGGGCAGCGCGTGCGGCGTTGGACTGGGCTTGGGGATTCGAGAGGAGGAGGCTTCCGTAGCGGTCCGGGTGGGCGGCGGCAAGACCTAGTTCGCCGATGCTGCAGAGCAGACCGCAGACGTAGCACTCGGAGGCGGCCTCCCTTCCGGAAAACTCGGTGAGCATCTGGGCAGCCACGGCACGGCCGAGCGAAGCATGCCAGAAACCGCCGTAGTCGAACGCGGCACAGCCTCCCTTCGAGTTGGTGGAGATCAGGGAGAATCCCAGGACCAGGTCTCGGAGTGTGGCGAGTCCCAGCTTCAGCACGGCTTCCTCGAGAGGTGCACGAGACGATCCCCCTTTTGGGAGTCCGGCGTTGGCGACCTTGAGGATTCTCCCGGTTAGCGAGGGATCCGAGCGAACGACCTTGGTGATCTCGTCGAGCCCGCAGTCTTCCTGCTGCGTCAATTGCAAGATCTTCATGCCCACTGCGGCGGGCGAAGGGAGCTTTCCCGAGAACTTGAGCTCGTAGAAGACCTTGTTCACTTGGCTCAACTATCGGCATTTCCAAGGCGATCGCTTAGGGGCGAACTAGCAGAAATCAGAAAGCATCCGGAGAAACCGCTACGGCGGTTATGTCCGGCATAACCCGACAAATAACGGATAATAATGTCATGCAAACACTACATTCCTTGGAATGCCGGGGGCCTGGGTTTTGGGTGGTGACCCGGGAGCTGGCTCCGCGGTGGGTGGGCAAATCCGCTACCGCGCCACTGACTCCCCCAAGGCCTGTCCTCGGGGGAGTGGGGACGTCACCGAGGCCTGTCCTCGAGGAAGTGGTGAGGCCGTTGGAGGGGGGCTTCACGGCGCAACGCTTCCTTCGAGGCCCGTCCGCAGCGACTGGGCGAGCGGCCAGACGAGGTGTCTTTGAGGCCCGTCCTTGCCAGCATTGAGGTTGGAGGTGGCACCAAGGTCTGTCCTTGCCAGCAACGAGGCCGGACGGATGCAGAAATGAGCGGCTGGGAGTCGCGGTTTTGGGGTGATCGAGTCTTGAGTTGGTGAGGCCTGTCCTCAGGGAACAGGGTGAACGGTCGACGAGATCTCCGAAAGGTAGCGGATCTCGCTGGCGCTATGCCGGGTTCTCGCAAACGGGTTTTGCGGGATTTCGTCAGCGCACAGTCAACTTTATCGATATCCCTATTGCGTTAGGCTCCAAAAGGCTCCGAAAGGCCCTGGTGGCGCGTGATTGTCCGCGAGGCGGTCTCCCAAGGAGCCTCAAGGAGGGCAGCCGCTCACAACGACGGACGGCAGAAGGAAGGCGGTCGTCGGCTTTTGTTCGAGGCCAGCTCCCACCGCGGACCAAGTCGCAAATGCCGCCGTGAACCGCCGCCGAGAATTCGGACCGATGGTTTACACCGGGCGGGCGAGCGCCGCGGGAAATCACGGCGGCAGGACGGGTCGCCACGACTCCAAGAAAGCGCGAACTCGCCGCGGGTGCCGATGGTCGGAGTCGCGTAGCGGATTGTTGGTGGCGTCGGTGAGCTGGTTGCCCCAGACGTCCAACACCACCAGCGCAGGGATTCCTCGGTCCTCGAATGGACGATCATACCGTTGGACCACCTCGGCATCCCAGAGCGGTCCGTTTCGATCCCCCACATTAACGAGTACCTTCACATATTGGGTGGCGACGATCGACGCGAGTTGCGGATCGACACTCAGACGATGGCACATCCGGCGGGAATCACGGCACCAGTCCGCGCCGAACACGAGTAGCACGTGGCGCCTGGACTTCGCGGCCTGTTCCAGCGCGTCGGGAATCGCGAGGGCTGGGTCGGGCGCCGTGGAGAACGCGACGAAGGGGGCTTTGTCCGCCGTCGGTTTCGACCCCGCACGCTGCGCGCAGCCGCTCGCGGCGGCCAGAACAGCCAGGCCTGCGAGGAGGGGAAGAACTCTCTGGGATCCCATGAACGCGGGCAAGGTAGGCATCCAGCCCCCGCCGGGCAACTGGCGCCGCTCGGCGCGCAAACTTTGCGCGTGAGGAACTTTGCCGGTCCGCAACCCGCCGCTTGTGGGTCGGACCGACTGCGTTCAAGAGTACGGCGTGCGGAGACGGGTCGAATTCCGGCGCTGTCCGACACCCCTTGCCCACGGGGGTTGGTTCTTGATCGTTTTTCTTGCGCTGTTCCCGGGTGTGCTCGCACCGCCGGGGCTTGCCGCGACCGTGGCCGATGCACGCAAGGCGCTGGGCGCGGGCGAGTACGGCAAGGCGATAGCCATGGCCGACGACGAGCTCGAGGACAACGCACGTGACGAGAGTTGGCATCGCGTGCGGGTGGAGGGATTGCTCGCGCAGGGGAAGTTCCCTGAAGCGGATGCCGCGTGTTCGAACGCACTCGCCCGCGTGCCGCGCAGCATTGGATTGCGCTGGCTGGCCCGCGACGCCTTCTCGTTGAATGGTCGCCCGCGCCAGGCGCGCGAGGCGGTGGCGGAGATTCCGCAACTGGTCTCGCGCACTCCCTGGGCTTACCGGGACGCGGCTGATCTGGTGGTGGTCGGGCGATCGCTCCTCGCGGCGGGAGCGGACCCGAGGGAGGTGCTCGAGCGCATCTATTCGATTGCCAAGAAGGGCGCGCCGGACCAGCGCGAGGCCTATCTTGCTTCCGGTGATCTCGCACTCGACAAGGGGGACTACGCGCTGGCGGCAAAACAATTCGACGAGGCGCTGAAGCGGTTCCCGGCCGATGCCGACCTGCACCATGGGCGCGCCCGCGCCTTCGCCGAGTCGGATCGCAAGGTGATGGGAGAAGCCCTGGAAGCGGCGCTGAAGGCGAATCCGCGGCATGCACCGAGCCTGCTTCTGCTGGCGGACCACCGCATCGATGCGGAGGACTACGACGGTGCGCTGGAGGCGCTGCGTGAAGTCCGATCGTTCAATCCAGCGCATCCGGAAGCCTGGGCGTACGAGGCGGTGATCGCCCACCTGCGCCATCAGCCCGAGAAAGAGGCGGAAGCGCGACGCGAGGCGTTGAAGTTCTGGGCGACGAATCCGAAGGTGCCGCACCTGATGGGTCGGAAGCTGTCGCAGAAGTACCGCTTCGCCGAAGGCGCGGCGCTGCAACGCGAGGCGCTCCAGTTCGACGAACGCTATCTGCCGGCCAAGGCCCAATTGGCCAGCGATTTGCTCAGGCTGGGGGAGGATGCAGACGGCTGGGATCTGGTGCAGGAGGTGCACGCTGCGGACGGCTACGATGTCGCGGCGTACAACCTGGCGACGCTTTTCGACACGATGAAGTCGTTCGTCGCGCTTACGAACGCGCATTTCACGGTCCGCATGCATGCCCGGGAGGCCGCGGTCTACGGCGACCGCGTCATGCAGTTGCTCGAGCGCGCCCGGACGACCCTGGCGACCAAGTACGGGCTGGATCTGACGGAGCCGACCATCGTGGAGATATTTCCGGAGTCGAAGGACTTCGGCGTGCGCACCTTCGGGATGCCCGACAATCCGGGCTACCTCGGCGTCTGCTTTGGCCGTGTGATCACCGCGAACAGCCCGGCTTCGACGCGCAACAAGTCGGTGAACTGGGAGGCGGTGCTCTGGCACGAGTTCTGTCACGTGGTGACGCTCCAACTCACCGCGAACCGCATGCCGCGCTGGCTGAGCGAAGGGATCTCGGTATACGAGGAGCGGCTCGCGGATAGCGCGTGGGGGGAGCAGATCATCCCCCCCTACCGCGAGATGATCCTCGAAGGCGAGCTGACGCCGGTCGGAAAACTGAGCGCGGCCTTCCTCACGCCGAAGACGCCGCAGCATCTGCAATTCGCGTACTACCAGTCCTCGCTGGTGGTGGAGTATCTCATCGGCAAACACGGGGTGGAGAGCCTGCGCGCGGTGCTCAAGGATCTGCGTGAGGGAGTTTTCATCAACGAGACCCTGGCGAAACGGGCCGAGCCGATGGCCGACTTGGAGAAGGCATTCGAGGCGTTCGCGCGCGAGAAGGCCCAAGCCATGGGGCAGGGATTGACCTGGGATCGTCCGAGGGCGAATGCGCGGCGCGCGCGCGGAAGGGGGGCGGGGGAAGCGGAGGAAGTTCCTGCGGCGCCGGTTGGTTCGAGACTGCCGGCGGTGCT
>CAZYJB010000074.1:5465-9863 GCA_964647675.1 uncultured Verrucomicrobiota bacterium
GTCCAGCCGGGCGAAGGCGGCGGCCTGGTCGCCATCGGCGACCCGGGCCGCCTGGGGTGGCACCAACTATTGGACGCTGATGGAGACGGCGCGGCGCCAGGTGACCGCGGGTCAGTGGGAGGAAGCGCTTCCGCTGCTCGAACAATCGTTGGCCTGTTTCCCGGGGCAGTCCGGTGCTGATAGCGCCTACCCGCTCCTCGTGCAGTTGCATCGTCGACGGGGTGACGTGGGGGCGGAGCGCGGCGTGCTGGAGCGTTGGGCGCGCGTGGATGCGGAGGCGCTGGAAGCGTACGCGCGGCTGATGGAACTGGCGGCTGCGGCGTCGGAATGGGCGGTGGTCCGCACGAACGTGGAGCGTTACCTGGCGGTGGATCCGCTGGTGGCTCTTCCGTACCGGCATCTGGCAGAGGCCTGTGAAGCCACGGGCGATTCAGCCGGAGCGATTTCGGCGGCGGGTACCCTCTTGAAGCTGGATCCGCCCAATCCTTCCGACGTGCACTATCGGCTGGCGCGGTTGCTGGCGCGGGAAGATCCGACGCGGGCGCGCCGGCATGTGCTCGAAGCCCTGGCGGAGGCTCCCCGCCATCGCGAGGCCCTCGAGCTCCTGCGCGAGCTGGCATCCAAGAATCCGCCGCCGTCATCACCGTCCCCGCCCGCACCGCCGCCTGCTGGATCGATCAACCCGGCGGTGCCTCCCTTCGAATGAGGTGCCGGGTGCTCATCGCGGCGGTGTTGATCCTGACCGGCTGCCTGGTCATGGCGCAGCGTCGCGGGCGGGGCGGTTGGTTTCGTGAGACCCATGTTCCCGAGACCGCGCGGACCGCGCGCGAGGTCCCATCGCACAGCACCGGAACACCGGAGTGGACCAATCCGGCAGGATTCGAGACGGACGTTTTCACCTTTGCGCGCGTGAAGTACACGCGAGGGGGACGCGCGAGCCGCGGCGACTGGACGACCGATTGTCCGGACAGCGATCTCAATCTCTCTTACCGCGTGCAGCAGATGACCGCGGTGCGGGTGGACCCGAACGGGCGCCTGATCGACCTCATGGATCCCGAGCTGACGGACTACCCGTTCCTCTACATCGTGGAGCCGGGCGGCCTGTGGCTGGACGAGCATGAAGTGCTCGCCTTGCGGCGCTACCTGCTCAACGGCGGGTTCCTCATGCTGGACGATTTCTGGGGCGAGGCCGCGTGGGAGAACGTGGCGCGCGTCATGCGCGAGGTCTTTCCGGACCGCGATTTCGTCGAGTTGCCGCTCGACCATGAGATCTACCAGCGTCCGTTCAAGATCGAGGTAAAAGGGCAGGTGCCCAACGTGTGGCGCGGAATCCAGAGCGAGGACGACGGCATCACCTGGGAGCAGCCGGACGCGCAGGAGGTGCATCACCGCGCATTGTTCGACGACCGCGGGCGCCTCATGGTGCTGGCCACGCACAACACCGACAACGGCGACGGCTGGGAGCGCGAGGGCGAGAACGACTACTACTTCCACAACTTCTCCGAGAAGATCTCCTATCCGCTCGGCATCAACATCATCTTCCACATCATGACCCACTGATGAGCACCGAACCGCCTCCCCTTCCGCCGACCCTGGCCTCCGCGCCTCCTCCCGACGCGGTGCCGTCCGCGGCGCCCGCCGCGGCGCCGGCCCCGGTTCCCGTTCCTGTGCCGCTCCCGGTTCCCACCCCGGACCCGCTGCTTGCGGAGCGCGAGGTCATCGAGAAGCTGGGGCGCTCGCGTGATCGCATTCAATCGGAGTTGGGCAAGGCGATCGTCGGCCAGCGCGAGGTCATCGAGCAGATCCTGCTGGCGCTGGTGGCGGGCGGGCACTGCCTGATCACGGGCGCACCGGGGCTGGCGAAGACGCTGCTCGTGAAGTCGATCGCGCAGATCTTCCATCTGCGTTTCCAGCGCATCCAGTTCACGCCTGACCTGATGCCGGCCGACATCACCGGCACGGAGATCCTGCAGGATGGCGGAGGCGAGCGGCGCATGGTGTTCGTGCCGGGGCCGGTGTTTGCGAACATGATCCTCGCCGACGAGATCAACCGCACCCCGCCCAAGACGCAGGCCGCGCTGCTCGAGGCGATGCAGGAGCATCAGGACACCGTGGCCGGCGTGCGGCATACGCTGTCGCCGCCGTTCTTCGTGCTCGCGACGCAGAACCCGATCGAGATGGAAGGCACGTATCCGTTGCCCGAGGCGCAACTCGATCGTTTCATGTTCAACGTGGTGATGGATTACCTCCCGGAGAACGACGAGGTGGAGGTCATCGTGCGTACCACGGGCCGGAAGTCCGAAAAAATCGAGGCCCTGTTCGACGGTGCGGATGTGCAGCGATTCCATGAGATGGTGCGCCAGGTGCCGGTGGCGGAGGAGATCGTCCGCTACGCCGTAAAGCTGGCGGCCGCCTCGCGTCCGGTGGCGGGCGCGCCGCAATTCATCACCGACTGGGTCACGTGGGGGGCGGGCACGCGCGCGGCGCAATTCCTCGTTCTGGGCGGCAAGGCGCGGGCGTTGCTGCAGGGGCGCGCGCATGTGTCGGTGGACGACATCCGCGCCCTCGCGTTGCCTGTCCTGCGGCATCGCCTGCTGTTGAACTACCGGGCCGAAGCCGACGGCGTGCGGGTCGATACGGTGGTCAAGCGACTGCTCGAAACCGTGCCGCAGCCGGTGAAGACGACCGCGTGAGGCCACGGCAATGAGCACGGCTGCTTCCCCATCCACCCCCGAGGCGGGCGCGGTGCCCGGCTCGATGGATCCGAAAGTGCTGATGGCGCTTCGGAACCTCGAGTGGCGCGCGCGCGTCGTCGTGGAGGGATTTTGGAGCGGCCTGCATCGGAGCCCGTACCATGGATTCTCGGTTGAGTTCACCGAGTACCGCGAGTACACGCCGGGAGACGACCTGCGATATCTCGACTGGCGGCTGCTCGGACGCAGCGACCGGCATTTCATCAAGCGGTTTGAGGACGAAACGAATCTCCGGTGCCACCTGTTGGTCGACCGCAGCCGCTCGATGGAGTACGGCACCACCGGGTACACCAAGGCGGCGTATGCCGCGACGCTGGCGGCGGGCCTGGCGTACCTGCTCCACGGCCAGGGCGATGCCACCGGGTTGCTCACCTTTGACGAAGGCGTGCGCGAGTATCTCCCCGCACGCCACCGGCGCACGCACCTGCGCCGATTGCTCCTGGCGCTCGAAGCGCCGGCCGGCGGGCGCGACACCGACCTGATCGGGCCGTTGCGCAAGGCCGCGGAGATCATTCGGAGGCGCGGCGTGGTGGTGTTGATCTCGGACCTGCTGGCGCCCGTCGACCAGCTCGAGCGCAGCCTGCAGGTCCTGGCGGCGATGGGGCACGAGATCACCTTGTTCCAGGTGCTCGACCCCGCCGAACTCACGCTGGGCTTGTCGCAGGCGGGATGGCTGGAGGACGTCGAAACCGGCCGCGCGCTCTACGTTGATCCCGAGGTCGCGCGGGCCAGGTACCGGGAGCGCTTGGAAGCGCATGCGACGCAAGTGCGCGCCGTGTGCGACCGGTTGGGCATCCTGATTCACCGCCTGTCGACCGACCAGCCGCTGGAAACCGCACTGGCGGCCTTCCTGCGGGATCGCAGCCGTCTGCCGCGCGCGGTGCGGCGCGCGCGGGGCGGCGGCCGGGGAGGGCTGGCATGAACTTTCTCGCGCCCCTCTTTCTGGCGGGGGCGGCGGCGGTGGCGCTGCCGATCCTGTTCCATCTCGTGCGGCGCACCACCCGCGAGCGCCTGCCGTTCAGCTCGCTGCTTTTCCTTTCGCAGACGCCGCCGCGCGTGACGCGGCGCAACCGGCTCGAGGACCTGCTGCTGCTGCTGCTGCGGTGCCTTGCGCTCGTGCTCCTCGCCGCCGGGTTCGCGCGCCCGTTCCTGCGCGACAGTTCGCTGGCGGATCTGGCGGATCGCCCGCCGGAGCGCGTGCTGCATCTCGTGGACGTGAGCGCGAGCATGCGGCGGGCGGGGCTTTGGGAGGCCGCGCGAGGGCGCGTGGAGTCGCTGGTGCGTTCGGCTGCGCCGGGCGACGAAGTGTCGGTATGGGTGTTCGACCGCCAGGCGCGACCGCTGGTGACGTTTGCCGAGTGGAACGGCGCGGCCATCGGCGATCGCGCCAGCCTGGTGGCCGGGCGCTTGCGCGAGATCAAGCCGGGCTGGGCGGGCACGCATCTTGACGATGCCCTCGTCACGGCGGCCGAGGGCGTGGCGGAGAATCCGGCAGGGGCGAAGCGCGGACGGCAGCGCGTCGTGGTGGTGACCGACTTACAGGAGGGCGCGCGCCTGGACCGTCTGCCGGCGTTCGACTGGCCGAAGGGGATCGAGCTGACGACCGAGGTGGTAAAGCCGCGCCGCGTGGGCAATGCGGGCATCC
>CAZYJB010000075.1:0-9839 GCA_964647675.1 uncultured Verrucomicrobiota bacterium
GCACGGTCGTGCGGATCAGCGAGACGGCAGCGGGGGTGGGCGGCAATGGAGGGAGCACCCACCCGGTCATCAGCCTGGACGGACGCTGGGTGGCGTATGTCAGCGCGGCGAACAACCTGGTGACGGGGGATGCAAACGGCGTGACCGACGTCCTGCTTTGGGATCGTGACACGCGGCGCACCGAATTGGTCAGCGTCCGGGGGAGCGGTTATGGAAGTGGCAACGGTGCGAGTTCGGGGCCGTCGATCAGTGCCGACGGCACGCGCATCGCCTTCCAGTCGGAGGCGCAGGACCTGGTGGGGGGCGACAACAACACGTCGATGGACGTCTTTGTTCGCGACCATTCGAGAGGCGTCACCGAGCGCGCGAGCCTTTCGGTCACCGGGAACGCTGGCAACCATGACAGTGGTTCGCCGTCGATCAGTGCGGATGGCAATTTCGTGGCCTTTTCCTCGGTCGCGAACAACCTTGTCGCGAACGATGCCAACAAGGATTGGGACATCTTCGTTCGGGACCTCCGGAGCGGGATCAACACTCCCACGCAGCGGGTCAGCGTGTCGGGCGATGGTAAAACCGAGGCGAGTGATTCCAGCGACTTCCCGGTGATCAGTGGCGATGGCCGGTTCGTCGCCTTCGCGACCTTCGCAGACAATCTCGACAGCCAGGCTCCGGACGGCTTCCTGACGGTCATGCTGGCGGACCGGAAGAACCGGACGCTGCGACGACTGGATCGGCCTCCTGGCGTCACGGCGGGTTTGGGCGATGGATATCCGGAATCCATCAGCGACGACGGACGGCTGGTCTTTTTCACCAGTCGGGATGCGCGGCTCGCGCCGGGTGGAAACCCGAATTGGGATCGTCTTTTTGTGTTCGACCAGGTGACGGGCACCACGGTGCCGGCCGTGTACAATGCCGCGGGATTCGAGCCCGACTACTGGACCGTCGGTGGACGAAGCAGCTCCGACGGGCGTTGGCTGGTCTTCGCGGCAGCCGCCTCGAATCTCGTTCCGGGCGATGGGAACTCCGCGGCCGACGTCTTCCTCCTCGATCGCGGCGCCTTCCGCGCCGATCTGGCGGTCCGGGGAATCAGGACCCATTCGACGGCCTGGGTCGGTGCGGGAATCGAGCACCCGCAGGTGTCGCAGCGCGACGCGGTGGGCATCACGGCGCGCAGCGTGGGCGGCTTCGAAGTGCGGTTGGTCAACTCCGGGCCTTCGGCGTCGTTCATTCTTCGGGCGGCCGGGCCGTTTGCGGGCGGACGGTTCACGCTGCGCGCGTTTCAGACGCGGAACGGGACGGAAGTGACGTCGGATCTTCTGGGTGGGGGATGGAACACGGGAGCCGTGCCGGCCGGGTCCAACGAAGTCTTGAGGGTGGAACTGAGCGTGACCGACTCGGGTGCGGTGTTATCGGAGGACAGTTTTCGCATTGAGGCGTTTGCGGATGGGCAGGCCGGGGCGCTGGATGCGGTTATTGTCGCGACGGCCACCGTGCCCGAGCCTCCCTCGGTCCGGGTGGTCAGTCGCGGGGTGACGGGGGCACCTGCCTCGCGCCATGTCGAGGGCGCGACGGTTTCGCGCGACGGGAGGTGGGTGGCGTTCTCCTCGGAGGCGAACGATCTGGAGGATGGCGTCGATGCGAACGACGCCTCGGACATTTTCCTGTGGGACCGCGAGACCGGGCTGGTGCGGCGCCAGAGCGACGCGTCGGCTTCACGGCAGGCGAATGGCCCCAGCCGATGGCCGTCGTTGAGCGACGACGGACGCCGGCTCTGCTTCCTGTCGCGCGCCACGAACCTGGTGGCCGGGGACTCGAACGGTGTCGAGGATGTGTTCGTGCGCCATTTGGATTCCGGGGTGCTGGCGCGGGTCAGCGTGACGGCGACGGGCGGTCAGGCGGAGGGCGGGAGCGATTCGGCGTCGATCTCCGGGGGTGGGCGTTACGTCGTCTTCACCAGCGTCGCGACGAATCTCGTCCGCGGGGACAACAACCAGGCGAAGGATGTTTTTGTCCGCGATCTCAACACGGCGGCGCTCGAGTGCGTGAGTCGGACCGGCACTGGGGAGTTCGGGAATGGCGACAGCGATGCGCCGGCCATCACCGGCGACGGTCGGTTTGTCGTTTTCCAGACCGTGGCCTCGAACCTGGTGAGCGGGGATACCAACGCCATGGCGGACATTTACCTTTGGGATCGCACCGCGCGCTCGATGGAGTTGATCAGTGCAACGGCGTCGGGCCGGGCTGGGAACGGCCCCAGCGGCGGTGCGGCGATCAGTGACGACGGTCGTTGGATCACGTTTCATTCGTATGCGAGTGATCTGCCGGCCGGCGGTCCGTTCACGGAAAGCACGCCCTACCTTTACGATCGCGTGGCGAAGGTGATGCAACGCGTGGATGCGATCGTGGGCCCGCTACCCGACCGATTGGTGGTGCGCCGCGCCATGATGAGCCGAAACGGGTTGAAGCTGGCGTTGCTGGCAACTCCTCCCTGCGGCGTGGCGAACCCGGCATCGCAGGTGTTCTGTTACGACTGGCGCGCGCGCCGGCTCGATCGGGTGTCGTACACCACGACGGAGGCGCCGGGCGATGATCACTCGCTGCTCGGTCGCTGGAGCGGCAGCGCGCGCTACCTGACGATCGAGTCCTACGCCGCGAATCTGGCGGGGCAGGCGGTCCACGGCGCGGGACAAGCTCTCGTCGGCGACCTCCTGAGCGCCGGCGTGGATGCGCTGGTGCAACGTGAGCCGGGGGCTCCCTGGCGTGACGACGGGATGGTCACGGGCGACGAGCGCTTTTTCCTGCTGCCCACGCCGCAGGCTCCTCGCGAGGGCGCGCCGTTGGGACTGTTGGTGAGGAATACCGGCACCGAGTCGGACAGCTTCCGGGTCCGTGCTTCCCCGTCGGACGCGGCGCGATTGATCATTACCGGGATTCCGACCGGCGTGCCGGGATCGGTGCCGGTTCAACTCACGGGCGCGGGCGGTTGGGTGTCGCCCGTGATCGAGGCGGGCAGTGAGTTGCGTCTGGACGTGAGGATCCAGTTCGCCGCCGTGGGTTCGTCCCTGGATCGCGTGACCGTGCTCCTGCAGATCGCCTCGGAGTCCGACCGCCTGAAAGTCGATGAGTTGTGGGTGACCGTCGTGCCGGACGTCAATCGGAACAGCCTGCCCGATGCCTGGGAGGCGGCGCATCCCCTGGTGGTGAATTCGGGGCGGGATCAGGACCTGGATCGCGACGATCTCACCAACTACGAAGAATGGATCGCGGGCAGCGATCCGGCGGATCCCCGGCAGGTTTCGCAGCGCGTGGATCTCGTGCGCCTGGGACCGGGCCGCATGCAATTGTCGTGGCGCGGCCAGGAGTTCCGCGCGTATTCGGTGGAGCGGAAACGGTTTGGAGTCGGCGAAAGGTTCGAGGTGGCGCACCCGTCACCGCTGGTGGGATCGGACGGCATGATGACCTGGCAGGATCCGGAGGGTTGGCCGGAGGAGGGGGGAATGTACCGCGTGCTCGTCGAGCTGCCGTAGTTTCCTGGGGAAATGGAGCGGGAGGAAACCGTCACGCGCGTCCTCACGCCGCTGGCGGCCGGGATTCCGACTGGCAATTCAGGTTGATTGGGACACGATGGGCGGCGGGATGAAGTTCATTCTTTCCACGCACAACGTCACGCTGACCAAGGCCATCGAGGACCACATCCTTGGCCGCATTGAAAAGCTCGAACACCTCTACAAAAGGGCCTTCGAGGCGCGGGTGATCATCGAGCACGACAACACGCGCGGCCTCGAAAAGGCCTTCAAGTGTTCCATCCGGCTTGGAGTCCGGGGCAAGGATCTCTACGCCGAGGATTCCGAGGCGGACCTTTACGCGGCCATCGATGTCGTGACCAAGAAGGTCGAACAGCAGATCCGCAAGGCGCAGAGCAAGGCGAAGGCTTCCAAGACCACGGATGCTGCGAAGTTGAAGCGCAAACGCCAGGATGCGGATGCATGACGACACGCGCAGACTGATACGAGCCCGGATCGTCCTGCCCATCACCGCGCCGCCTCTCGAGGACGGCGCGGTTCTTGTTTCGGGCGCACGGGTCGAGGCGGTTGGACGGTGGGCTGAACTCCGCGCCCGAGCCGACGGCGCCGTCGTGCAGGATCTCGGCGACACCGTGCTCTTCCCGGGGTTCGTCAACCTCCACTGCCATCTCGATTACACCGGCTTCGCCGGCATGATGCCGCCGCCGCGCAGCTTCACCGAATGGATCCAGGGCGTGCTCGCCTTGAAGGCCCAGTGGAGTTTCACCGATTACGCCTCGTCGTGGATCACGGGCGCGCATCAACTGCTGGTGAGCGGCTGCACCACGGTGCTCGACTTCGAAAGCGTTCCCGAGCTCCTTCCGGACGTCTGGTCGGGGACTCCGTTGCGCGTCGTCTCCGCCCTGGAGCTCACCGGAGTTCGCTCGGAACGCGATACCGGCACCCTGGTCGGCGAGGCCCTGGCGCGGGTGGACGCGCTGCCGCCCCATCCCCGGTCGTCGGCTGTCCTGGCGCCGCATGCGCCCTACTCGACCCGCGTCGACCTGCCACGCGCCTGTGCGGAGCTCGCCCGGCAGAGGGGTTGGACGGTGTCCATGCACGTGGCGGAGTCCGCGGAGGAATACGCGATGTTCCACCGTGGCGAGGGCCGTATGCACGCCTGGCTGCAGTCGCAGCGCGACATGTCGGACTGCGGGCGAGGCACGCCGGTGGACGCCGTCGCGCGCACGGGGTTGCTGGGCCCCAATGCCGTGATTGTGCACGCCAACTATCTGGACGATTCCGATATTGCCCAACTCGCGGCGACTGGTGCGTCGGTGGTGCACTGCCCGCGCAGTCACGACTATTTCCGGCATGCGCCGTTCCCGCTCGCGCGCCTGCTGCGCGCCGGTGTGCGGGTCGCACTGGGCACGGACAGTCTGCTGACCGTGCGCAAGTCCGGACGCTCGCGGCCCTGCCTCGATTTCTTCGCGGAGTTGAGCTCGGCCGCGGAGGCATTTCCGGAACTGCCCACCGTGCGCCTCCTCGCCATGGGCACGATCGAGGGCGCTCGCGCACTGGGACGCGGGGACCGGGCCGGACATCTCGGCCCCGGAGCCGAGGCTGATCTGGCGGCGGTTCCGTACTCGGGCGCGCTGGCTGAGGCGCCGGACTTCGTCGTCCGCCGCTCCGGCCCGGTCTCGGCGGTGATGATCGGAGGGACCTGGGTCCTGGGGGACGCCGTGCCGGTTGCAGACGACAGGGAGGCGGGGAGGCCGGCACCGTGAAGTCATCGGCATCCGCGGCAGGCGCCGGGGCTGTGGCCTGGGTGACCGGTGCTTCGGGCGGGCTGGGGCACGCGCTGGTGGGGGCCTTCCTGGCCGCGGGTTGGCGCGTCGCCGCGGCGGGTCATTCGCGTCCGGTGATGGCCGGGGATCCGGAACGATGTCGGTCCTTGCGGCTGGATGTCACGGATCCGGACTCCGTGCGGGGCGCGGTGCGAGCGATTCTCGACGGCTGGGGCAGGGTGGACGTCCTCGTCAACAATGCCGGACGCGTGCGCGACGCGGCGATCGCACAACTGAGCGACGAAGCTTGGGAGGAGGTACTCGACGTCAATCTGACCGGCGCATTTCGCTGCGCGCGCGAGGTGTTGCCGACGATGATCGCGGCCCGGCGCGGACACATCATCAACGTCTCGTCGATCGCCGCGCGGGAGGGCGGCCGTGGCCAGGCGAACTACGCCGCGGCCAAGGCCGGCCTGATTGGGCTGACCGTCTCGCTCGCCCGCGAGGTGGGCCCCGACGGGATCTGCGTCAACGCGGTCCTACCCGGCATGCTGCGCACGCGCCTGATCGATGGGCTCTCGCAGGAACAGGTCGAAACGCAGGAAAGGCGGAGCGTCTTGAACCGCCTGAACACCTGCGACGAGGCGGCGCGCTTCATCGTTTCGCTGGCGGGACTCGACCATCTTTCGGGTCAGGTGCTCGCGCTTGACGCCCGCGTGGGCCGGTGGATTTAGCGGCGCGGGGAGGGCAGGGCGTTCACCGGCGTTGCGAATCGGGGAAGGTTCGGTAGCGTCGTCCCACGCTCGTATGTCGCCGCTCGAGGAACAGGAGGTGTTGGGACGCTGCCGGAAGGGCGATCCGCAGGCGTGGGAGCGGTTCTTCGAAGCCTATTACGAGCCTCTCGGCCGGTATGTCTTCCAGGTGATTCCCGATGCCACGCCCGAGGATGTCGAGGAGGTCTGCCAGGACGCCTTCCTCGCCGCGGTGCGTTCGATCGCGGGGTTCCAGGGCCGAAGCCAGCCTTTCACCTGGCTGTGTCGCATCGCGGGTAACAAGGCGCGGGACTTCCGCGACCGACGGCTGGCCGCCAAGCGCGGCGGCGGGCGCGTGCCCGTCAGCCTGAACGCCGATGGACCAGGGGGTGTCCCGGCCCCGGATCCCGTGTCGCCGGACCGCGCGCCCGATCAATCCCTGGCCTCCGCCGAGGAGATGGCGGGTGTGCGCCGCGCCCTGGACGGGCTGGGGGATCCCTGCCGGGAGATGCTCGAGTTGCGGTATTTCGCCGACCTCGAGTACGCCGAGTTGGCGAGGATGCTGGAGCTGAACCCGAAGACCGTCAGTTCCCGGCTCAGCCGCTGCCTAGACAAGCTGGGTGAGGCGCTGACGCCCGTGGCCGAGCGTCAGCCGGTGGTGCCGCGGCGCGCCCTGGCATGACCTGACATGACCCCGGAACCGGTCCATCCGATGGAAGAACGCCTGCGCGCGCTGGCCCGTGTGCGCCGGGGCGACGCGCGGGAGCTACCCCCGCTCTCCGAGCGGGCGCGCCTTCGTCTGCAGGACGAGGTGACCCGGTTGCGTCAGAGCTCGAGTGCCATTCCCGAGCCGGCGGCGCGAGCGGCGAATCCCGGGCATTCATGGCGTTGGATCTGGGCATGGGGAGGGGTTGGCGTGGCCGGCATCGTGCTGGTCTGGGTGGTGATGTTTTCGTACCCACCCGCGCCTTCCAATCTGTCGCTGGCCAAAGGGGAGGCGCCTGAGCCTAAGCCTGAGCCCGTGCTGGCGCCGGCACTCGACCTTGAGTTGCCTGACGGGGCATCGGATTCAGCCGGGGCGTCAGCCGGGGCCGCGGCGGTGGCGACCAACGCATCCCCGCCAGCGACGCCCGATTTCGCATTGGCGCAGGAAGCGGTCGCCCCGGCATCGGCTGAAGCGCGCGGCGGGCGCTTCGATTTCAACGCCGCGCAGCAGGTCCGCCATGCCTACCGCGTTGCCTCCGAGGCCACGCAACCTCCGATTCTCGCGCGGTTCGAGTTGGTCCAGACCGGCGCGGGCCTCGAGATCCACGATCGCGATGGCTCGGTGTTCGCCGGCCGGCTCCCGCGACGCGTGCCGTCACAGGAGCTTCACCCAGTGTGGGCCTTCGAAGCGCGGGGCTACAGCCGTACTTTGGGCAAGGAGGTACGCCTGACCGGCAATTTTGATGCGACACCCGTGGAGTCCTCGGCCGCGACGGAAACAGCCGACAATGACGCCGTCGGACTGCCCATGCCGGCCTACTTCCGGCAGGCCCTGTCGGCCACGGTGCTGGTGCAAGGCGCCTCGGTTTTTGAGGTCAGGGCGACGCCCGAGAGACCGTCGGCGATCGATCCCTGACGCGTACGCTCCTGGGTTCGATGAAACCCACACGCGGCGCCGCGGGTCCAAGCCCCTGTGCCGGGCGTGCGCCGTTCGGAGCGTGGGCGCTCCGGCGGGTGCGGCCGGCCGCAGGCAGGAGAAACCATGAAGACCTCGACGCCATCCCGAACGCCGTCCTCCGGGAATCCCAACGGCTCCCGACCGGCTCCCCAGGCCTCGCGCCGCGCGTTTCTCAGGTCGGCGGCCGTCGCCGCGGCCGGGGTCGCCTGGGGGCCCGCCCGCGCGCCGGGCGCCACGGGAACCGAGACCTCCGGCGCGGAAAGGGAAGCCTTCCGCGGCCGCAATGTGATCGTCATCCGGTTCGGTGGCGGCGTCAGGCGGCGCGAGTCGATCGAGCCCCGGCAGACCTATGCCCCTTTCGTCGTCCATGAGCTCGCAAAGGCGGGAACCCTGTTTCCCGCGGTGGAGATCGCCCAACTTGAAGGTCTCAATACCAGCCATGGCGAGGGCACCCTCAACCTGCTGACCGCACGCTACGACCGCTACTCGGATATCGAGAATGGATTCCTCAAGGCGCGCTTCGAGCCCAAGGTCCCGACGCTTTTCGAGTATGTCCGGAAGCGCTTCGAAGTCGCTCCGCACGAGACGCTCATCGTCAACGGGGAGGACCGCCCCGACGAGGAGTTCTACACCTTCAGCAATCACGCGGGTTACGGTATCGATTACCGCTCGAATGTTCTGAGTCTCTACCGGTTCAAGCGCTGGCTGTTCGCGCAACAGGTGAGCGAGGGCAAACTCGACGAAAAGCGGATCCGGGAGCTGCAGCAACAACTGGCGAAGTGGGAGAAATCCGATCCGCGCGCCCGCGGGCGCGACACTCAGGGGCCGGCTCTGGAGCGGTTTTGGCAGGGCTGGCGTGAGTTCTATGGCGAGTCCGGTCTGGTGAATCCGCGTGGGGACCGCCTGCTCACCACCCTTACGGTGCGGGCGCTGAAGGAGCTTCGGCCCCGCTTGGTCATGGTGAATTACAACGACTGCGACTATGTCCACTGGGGGTATCTCAGTCATTACACCACCGGCATCGCCATCATGGACGAGGGCATCCGTGAAATCTGGCGTGCTGTGCAGGCGGATCCGTTTTATCGCGACAACACCGTTCTCGTGGTGGTCCCGGATTGCGGTCGGGACTCGAATCCGATGGCGCCGGTTCCGTGCCAGCATCATTTCAACTCACGGTCCGCCCATGAAATCTTCGCGCTCATGGTCGGGGCCGGCGTGCCGAGCGGGGTCGTGGTGGATCGGACAGTTCAGCAGGTCGATGTCGCCGCCACGATCGGGCACTACCTCGGCGTGACCATGCCACACGCGGAGGGCCGGGTGCTGGAGCAGGCGGTGGCCTGACCATGGAGGACGCCATGACCCGCCCGGAATCCGTCCTTCAATCCGCCGACGTGGCGCCACGGCATAGGCCATCCCCGGCGGGGCATCGAGTCCGACTCCTGGCGCGGCGATTGTGGAGTGTCCCGTGGAAGCTCGGCGTCGGAGCGCTGTTCACGCAGTCCTGGCTGGGCGCGATTCTGGTGATGGGTTGGATGCAGCGATGGACCTGTCGCTCGGCGGTGAGGCAGTGGTGGCGTCTGGCGGGAGCGTCCGGACGCAGCTTTGCCAAACAGGCCCTGCTGGAGCCGGATCTGGCGCCTTACGCGCGGGCGCCCGACTGGTTCCGCTCACCGACGGTTGGATCTCCCGGATTGGGTGGCGCGACCGCCGAAGGCGGGTGGCTGGGCGCGCTTCGCCTCAATTTTCGGCTTGGTGTCCAGGCCTTGATGAACGCGCTCGCCCTCACCCTGCCGGGCGGCGTGCTGATGCTGCTCGGATGGTGGGGCGGCTGGCAGAACTCGTTCCACAAGGGCTACGAGCAGTTCATGGTTGGTCCGGTGGTGAGCTGGCTGGGACTGCTCCTCTTTGTGGCCGCCATGTTTTACGTGCCCATGGCGCTGGCGCGCCAGGCAGTGACCGGTCGTTGGCGCGAATTCTGGCGCGGCTCGACGGTCTGGGAGCTCGTGCGCCACGGCTGGGCGGGATGCGCCGTCCTCGCCGTGCTCGCCGCAGTCCTGAATTTCGGAGCCATGGGACTCAAAGCCTGGCCTTCCTTTCTGCCCCAGGCCAGGACCGCCGAGCGGGTGAAGGCCTT
>CAZYJB010000076.1:0-9802 GCA_964647675.1 uncultured Verrucomicrobiota bacterium
CGAGGGGCGAGGGGCGAGGGGCGAGGGGCGAGGGGCGAGGGGCGAGGGGCGAGGGGCGATTCTGGCGCATCCTTGCGTCTGTCAATGAACGTGTGCTGGTCCGGCCTCAACGAGGCCGAAGGAGATAGCCCAAGGCTCCGCCTTGGGATCCTCGTGTCCCCCTCCTTCACGGCAACGGCAGGCGGGGAATCGTGGACTGAATGCGGCGCAGGTCGCGATCGCGGCCGGGGACCCCGACGATTCCCTGCACCCACCCCGTGCGCTGGTCGGCGGAGAGAGTCGTCGGCTCCAACCAGCGCCACAGCTCCGCGTGGCCATCCGCGAAACTGAGCACGCCGCCGTTGAGATGGCGCGCGGACGGGTGATCGACCCAGGACCAAACGCCCGGCTGCGTGATGACGAAGCGCGCGTTCTCGATGCTCCCCGCGTGTTCGTCGAGGAACACCGAGGCCTTCGCGGGAGCCGGGTCCTTGACCTCCGACAGCTTGTGCCAACTCGTGCGATCCGAGGCGACCGGCGTGTCGTTCATGTACGCACTCATGGACACGCTGCGCACGCGCGGCACCTTGCCCTGGTCGCGCACCGTCGAGCGATCGGCCGGGCACTTGTAGAGGCGGACCGAGCGGTTGTAGGGGAACAGCACGCCGCGCTCGATGTTCGTCGTCGTGGTATCGGTCCAGGCGTTGCCGGCGATCCAGGTCTGCGCCGTGGCCACCCAGCCGGCGCGTCCGCCACCTGAGGTCGTCGCGTTGGGCGGGAGGTTGTCGTCGAAGTCGTCCACGTACAGCAGCCAGCAGATCTGCAACTGGCGGTAGTTGCTCAGGCACGCGATCTGGGCCGCCTTGGCCTTGGCCTTCGTAAGCGCAGGCAGCAGCAGCGACGCGAGAATGGCGATGATGGCAATGACCACCAGCAACTCGATGAGCGTAAAACCCGCGCGTCGCGCGCCGCCCGCCTGGGACGGTACGCCCGCGACGCTGCTCCTCGTCCGTGCGGCGCCTGCCGGGAGGGTATGGGGAGATTGGGTCGCGGGTCGGTCCATGATTGTCGGAGAGCAATACCCACCAACGCGCGGGCTTTATCGTCGCGCCCGCAACATATCCGGGGACGGGAATGGCCGGAATGAGATAGTGAGGCCGGTTGCCTGGATCCATCGCTTCACCGGACTCGTCGGTCCGGGATCCATCCGCTAGCGTGGACTCCGGCACGCCACGCCGGACTAACGCCGCACATCCGATGTCCAAACGCCTCAGGCGATTCATCGAGACCTACCGGGGGAGCTCGTTTCCGACGCGGATCGAGACCGCCGACGGGGCGACTCACGTGATCAAACTGCGCGGTGCGGGCAATGGGACCGCCGCCCTGCTGAGCGAGTTCGTGGTGAACCGCCTCGCTTCTCAGGCCGGGCTCCCGGTTCCCGACGCGTCGGTGCTGGAGCTCGCCAAGGATCATCCCTGGGAATACGGAACCGACGAGTTCCATGACCTCGTGCGGAAGAGCGCGGGCGCCAATCTCGCGTTGTCCTTCCTCCCAGGCGCACAGCCGCTTGATCTCGATCGACTGGCCAGTCTGCCTGCGGACTTCGTCGCGCAAGTGGTGACCTTGGACACTGCCTTCCTGAACCTGGACCGCACCGCGCAGAGCTCGAATCTGCTCGAGGACAACCCTGGTCGATTCTGGATTGTCGATCACGGGAGCTGCCGGTTCCTGTTCTCGTCCGCGCCATCGGCTGGCCCATGGCTGCCCGCCAATCATCTCTTCGCCGGCCAGGCGGACCGCATTCAGCCGCACTGGTTGCGGCGCATGGCGGCTCCCTCACTCGTTTTCACCACTGTCGAAGCCGTGCCGGACGAGTGGATGGCCGAGTTCAATCTCGACCGCGAAACGCTGCGACGCTCGATCGTGGAGCGCCTGACGCAACTGGCGGAGTGGGTCGAGCGCGGCTCCGGCTCCCTCGCGGTCACCCGTTGATCACTCACTAAGCTCCAGGTCCGAACTGTCATGCGCATCGGGTTGTTCCGACATTTTCCCGTCGCCGAAGGGTTGCCCAAGGGCTGGCTCCGCGCGCAGGAGCTGGAGGCGTGGCGGCATCGCTATGATCGTGCGGTGATCCTCCCGGGTGAATTCGATCTCGGGGGAGTGGCCTGGGAGGTGTGTGTGACGAGCCCGCTCGATCGCGCGCGCGACCGCGTCGCGGGTGCACGCCGGGGAGATCGAGGTTTCGGAGTGCCTGGCCGAGGCCGAATTCCAGACGTTCGGGACGGGCGGATTGCGACTCCCCGTGATCGCGTGGCGACTTCTGATGCAGCTCGCCTGGCGCACCGGCCACGTGTCCCAGCGCGCCAGCCGCGACGCATTCAGGCACCGGGTTTGCCAGGCTGCGGACCTGCTGGAATCGCGCACGCGGGACACGCTGGTGGTGAGTCATGCCGGCACGATGCTCTACCTGAGCCGGGAACTGCGCCGGCGCGGTTTTACGGGACCGTGCTTGGGCATCGCCGACCACGCGCGGGCGTACGTCTACCATTCCCCATGATCTCGTTCATCGTCCCGGCCCACAACGAAGAGCGTTGGATCGGCAGTTGCCTGGCCAGCATTCGGGCAGCGATGGAGCAGGTGGCTGAGCCCTATGAAGTCATCGTGGTGGATGACGCCTCCACGGATGCCACTCACGCGATGGCGATGGAGGCGGGCGCGCGGGTCTTTCGCGTCGAACAGCGCAAGATCTCCGCCGTGCGGAACGCTGGAGCGAGGCAGGCCACCGGTGACTTTCTGTTCTTCGTCGATGGGGATACGCAGGTCTCCGAGTCGGCTCTTCGCGCGGCCTTGGAGGCCATGCGAAGCGGGGCTGTCGGGGGCGGTTGTGTGCCGGATCTCGACGGGCGTGTGCCGTTCTGGGGACGCGTCATTCATTTCGCCGCGTGTCGCGTGGGGCGGCTGATCCGCCTGGTGGGCGGTTGTTTTCTGTTCTGCACCCGGGACGCCTTTCGTGCGGCAGGCGGGTTCGCCGAGGAATTGTATGCGGGCGAGGACATCGCGTTCGTCCGCGCGCTCAAGGCGCTGGGTAGATTTGTGGTGCCGGGGCCGACCGTCCTCACCTCGGCGCGCAAGCTGGAGGTGGCGGGGCCGTGGGACGTCGTGAGCCTGATGCTTCGCATCGCGCTTCGCGGGCACCGCTATGACAATCCCTGGGTCCGCGACCTCCTCTACGGCCAACGCGCCCATGCCAGCCGCGAGCTGTCCGCACCGGAGGAATCACGGAGGGTCGGTAACCCTCCTAATTGATGTCAGGTTGTCGCGGGCTTGGGGAAGGTCTCGGCCATCCACCGACGCCAAACAGGTTCCTGCGCCGCCGCCTCCGATTCCGCGGTGTCGCCGTACAGGAAGACGCTCGCGCTGACGTGCGACGACCCGCCCGTTCCGCAGAGTCCCACCAAAACGACGCCCGGCAGTGGCGCGGTGAGTCGCAGGAGCAGGGTGCGCACCTGGGAGTTTTGCAGCTGGTGCACGATCTCACCGCGGAAGGCGGTGAACGGCTCGCACAGGTTCCTTTGCTCCCCAACGTCCGCACCGTGAAGCCCAAGTCCCTGCATCAATCGTTGCCAGAGATCGAGGGGCGCACCGCTGGGGGAAGTCATGACCTGAAAGGAGGACGACTTCTGGCCAGCGAAGTTCGCGAGATAAAGGCGCAGGATCTCGAAGTAGCCCGGCCAGCCGGATTCGAAACTCTCGAGGTGACTGTCCCAGTCCGTGGAAGCCGTCGTGATCCAGTGGATCATGCGGATGACAGACTGCCCGTCGGGTCGGGCCGCGATATCGATCTCGGTGAACACGGGAGGAGCGCCCTCGCACCATTCTCGTTCGACGTAACCGAACCGGAAGGGAGGTTCCCAACGTGTCACCTCGCCCGAGGTGCACATGTCGGGTCCGAACTGAAAACCCAGCCGGCCGCCCACCCGCTCTTCGATCTGCGCTCGCGTGAACCAGGCGGCATTGCCGGCGCCCGTGGCCATGGCGGTCCACACAGCCTCCGGACTTCCGGGAGCCGTGAAGTGCATTTCCACCCAGCGCTTTCCGTGATCGTCTTTCCTGAGGGGCATGGCTCCATTCTTCCGGGCTGGATGGGTATGGTCAATCTGGTGATCCCAGCCCGATGGGGTGGACCCGAACCGGGACGGTGCCTTGGCGACTTGGCGTCCTTGAATGAGCCACCGGATCGCAACTCACCAAGGCAGGAACCTGAGAACGCTCGAAACGCAGAGACGGGCCAGCCAGGTCCCTGCGTACGACCTTGGACTTTCCTCCCGTTCCTTCGTGTTCTTCTCTCCTTCGTGGTTCAGATGGAACTTCGGTCGTCGGTCACACGGGAATCAGCGCTCTGACCACAGGCATTGCGTCGTCGTAGGAAACCGGCAGGCTCCAGCATCCAGGAAATGAATCTGTCCGATGATTCCTCCAAGCTGCGTTTGGAGGCCGTCGATCCGGTGGGTGAGACGGCTCGCCGGCTGATCGGCGCGTTGTGCGCCGAGATGAGCGACCGCTATGGCGTCCCTCCAAGTCCTTTCTCGCCATCGGAGGCGACCCTGCCTCGGACCGTCTTTCTGGTGATCTACGAAGGTGACCTTGCCCTGGGTTGCGGCGCACTGCGGCCACTCGATAGGCAGACGGCCGAGATCAAACGCATGTATGTCGTCCCCGCGGGACGACGCCGCGGTATTGCGCGGCGCATTCTCGGCGCTCTGGAGTGCCAGGCGCGGGAGTACGGCTACCGTGTCCTCCGACTCGAGACGGGCGTGCGCCAACCCGAAGCGCAGCGACTCTACGAGGCGATGGGCTTCCGGCGTATTCCAGCTTTTGGACCCTATGTCGGCAATCCCACCAGTGTGTGTTATGAGCGGATCCTCCACGGCTCCTGAGCGACGCATTCCCTGGCGGTGGGTGCTGGCGCTAGGGGTCGCAATGGGCCTGATCGCCGTCGCGCGATGGAGCCCTCGGGATCTGGATCCTTCGCATCGGCTGATGAAGGCCATGCAGGATGAGCCGCCCTGGTATCAGAAGTTCGCGCTGCACCCGATCGTTCAACCGCGGCTCCCGCGCTTCTGGTTGCTTCAGACGGAAAAGTACGAGTTCGCGATGGACTTGCGCCGGCGCCGTGCGCAACAGCAGTTGAGCGCCTTGGGAAGCAACGCCTGGCCGGTGGTCCCCAACCTGCTCAGAGAATTGGCAGCGGGCACGCAGCTTCACCGGGACGTTCCGATTGTGGAGGTTCTGACGGCCATCCGGGCCGACGAGGCTCCGGGATGGTCCAACTCGACGATGGTCTTGCGAGGGCGAACCCAGGCCGCGCCCGCTCTCCTGCATCTGTTGAGGGGCCGCAATGGTTTCATGGTTCCGTATGATGCGCGTCATCGACGGTTTGCCTTGATCGCGCTGGCGGAGATCAGGCAGTCGGACCCGAGCATCGCCGCCGCTGTGACCTCGGTTCTCCAATCCCGCGAGGACCACGAACTTTGGCTGGATGCGGCGCGGGCATGGCGCCGCCTGGGCGAGGATCCCGCAGGGATGGTGGCGGTTGTATCCGCAGCGGCCCTGGACCCAGCAGAAAGACCCGAGGTGCGGGTCGCTGCGATGGGAGCATTGGCGACAGGCGCGCCGGAAACGCCCGAAACCCTGCGGATCCTCCGGGAGTGTCTGGGCGACGAGAAGAGCCAGGTTCGTGGAGCGGCGGCGAAAGCTCTCTGGGGATTGCGGGGTGATGCTGCCGAAGTGCTGCCCGCGCTCACGGAATTGTTAAGGCACCGGCTTCGCACCATACGGGTGGCGACCTTGGAAACGCTGACGGAGATGGGACGTGCCGCGCGCCCGATCGTGGAGGAGGTGGAACGGCTCATCACGGATGACCAGAAGGAAGTGCGCGACACCGCCCAGATCGCACTGAAGTCCATCAAGGCGGAGGGCGACTGAGAGCGAATGCATCCGGCCCTTGCATGCATCGCCCATCGACCTTGGCCACTGCCCCGACGCGAGTGGACCTGGCGTCAATCCTGGCTCGACGCCGCCTTCATTCATCACCGGGTGGAGGCGCGACACCTACGCGGCCTGGTGCCACCTGCGTTGGAGGTGCAGGAGTTCGATGGGACGGCTTGGGTCGGGTTGGTGCCTTTTCGCATGGCAGGGGTGGGGCGGCGGCCATTTCCCAAGCTGCTCAAGTTTCCGTCCTTTCCTGAACTCAACCTGAGAACCTACGTCGAGGCCGGTGGTAAACCGGGAGTCTGGTTCTTCAGCCTCGATGCCGGTTCGTGGCCGATCGTCCTTGGTGGCCGGCATCGGTATGCCCTGCCGTATTACAAATCGCGGATGCGGCAGCAGTTCGATGGCGGTTGGTTTCACTTCACCAACCATCGGCGGGATGGTCGCACTCGCTGGGTCGGGCGCTATCGTGGGACGGGGGAGGTTGGCGTTGCCCTGTCGGGAACCTTCGAGCGATGGGCCATCGAACGGTATTGCCTTTATGCTGCGACCTCAGGTCGCGGGATCAGCCGGGTTCAAGTGCACCACGCTCCCTGGCCGTTGCAGCGGGGAGAAGCGGTGATTGAGGAAAGCAGTGTGTTTTCCAGCGCCGGAATCGTCCCCGTTGACGACCCTCCGCGAGTTCAGTTCACGAGCGGCGTTCACGTCGTGTCGTTTCCCAGGGAGGCGGCGGGATGATCTGCACGAGTGCGGGACCTTGCCCGCTTCGAGGCCTTCGGCCATTACCGGGTATGGAACGGAGCCCTCATTCCCGGATTGGCGGCGAGCGGAGATCTGCGAGCTTCTGGAAGAGAGAATGAAGCTCCGACCTCGGCATGAAACCGCATCACTTGATCATCCTGGCGTTGCTCTCGGGCGTTGTGCTCGGCGCCGTCGTACAACGCGCGTGGGATTCGCGGTCGGTGCGCAGAGCCAAGGCCAGAACTGCGATGACAGAGTCCGACGCGGGTGACGTAAATTCCACGCGGGGAAACGCGAGCGCCGCGAGTCGCTTTAGGCGGTCAACAGCGCGTCCCCCCGCGCAAGGGGAGAGTCCCGAGGCATCCGCCAACCGTCCGGGTGACCTGCTGGGGCGGTTCGAGACACTCCTAGGAGAGAAGCGGCGGACGCGGCAGCGGCTGGCCCCGGACGATTTCAATTCGATCGTAGCGAGGCTCGCTACGGACGAGATACCCGCGGCCCTGAACCAGCTTCTCCGCCATCCGAGGATCGGCGGCTGGGAGGCCGTGGCGAGCCGTCTCTGGGAGCATTGGGGAGAACTGGACCCGCCCACGGCTTACCTGGAAGCGTTGAAACAAGGCCCGCGGCAGGGACGCACTGACGCGGTGCTGAGCGTGCTGAAGCGCTGGGCCGAGAGCGATCCCACCACGGCTCTTGAGCACGCTCGGTCCCAGCAGGAATTGAGTATGCGGCAGCTCGGCCTGAGCACGGTGATTCACCGCCTCGCTGAGATCGACCCGATGACCGCCTGGCAGGAAGTCGCGAAATCGCCCCCAGGTTCTTCCCGACGGGACCTCGAACGCATGGTGCTCGCCGTGTGGGCAAACCAGGATCCAGCCGCGGCGGCGAAGCATCTCGCGAGCCTTTCGCTGTCCACCCGAGATACCATGGATCCGCATCGAGTGGTGGCGGAGGCGTGGTCCCGTGCAGATCCTACCTCGGCATTCGAGTGGGCGTCGGCACTGCCGCCCGGAAGGGCGCGGGAGGCCAGTCTGCAACTGGCGATCGCCGCCTTGGCGGAACTTGATCCGGCCCGGGCTGCCCAGGAACTGACGTCGTTGGCGGCCTCGGGGCGGTCCCACGCTGAAACGATGGCCGCCGTCGCGGAGGCCTGGACGTCACAGGATCCTGCCGCGGCAATGGCGTGGTGGAAGGCGCTTCCCGACGGCAATCCGAAATCCGAGACGTTGAATCGAATGCTGGCGAGGTGGGCGGATTGGGATCCGCCAGCAGCGGCAGCGTTCCTGGCGGAGGCAGGATCGCAACCCGGATCGTCGGGAATCGTGGAGCAACTCGCGGCGCGTTGGGCGGAAGGTGACACGGAAAGCGCGCTTGCCTGGGCGCGACACCTGGGGACGCCGTCGGACCGGGAGGCTGCGATGACCGCCGTCCTCAGGCAGCTCGCCGCTTTGGCCCCGGACGAGGCGCTCAGGCTGGCGGCGGAGCTGCCCGCCGACTCCAACCCACAGAATGCCACTCGGGAAATCTTGCGCTCGTGGACGCAGACCGACCCGGCTTCCGCGGCGGCCTGGGTCGCCAGCCAGCCGGAGGGCTCAATACGCGATGACGACCTGGGTGGAATCGGTCGGGACTGGGGCTTCATCGACATGGATCGCGCGTCGCAGTGGCTCGGTACGTTGTCCTCGGGACCGGGACGGGACGGTGCCATCGAGGGATTCGTCTCAGCGGTGGATGGCTATGACCCGAAGCTGGGCACGATCTGGGCCGCGAACATCACCGATCCGCAGCGTCGGAACAGCGTGGTGGAAGCCGTCGCGCGAAGATGGATGCAGAGCGATCAGGAGGCTGCCGCCGCATGGATTGGCGCTGCGACGTTGCCGGAGGACGTGAAGCAACGATTGCTCGATTCACCGAAAGGCGTTCCCGGCCACGATTGATTCTGGGTGGACCAAAGTCTGGACGACGAATGCTGATGAGATGGGGACTGCGGCGGAATCGGGATCCGGCGCGCCGTTCGCACAGGGCAGGTTTTTTGGAGTTTCCCGGCGCGGAGTTTTCCGCATGCATGGGAGGGCACACCCGCCTCCGCCATGAGCCATGCCTTCCCATTGCCCTTTCGCGCCCAGATCCCATTCCTGCGTAGCGTCCGCCGCCAGTGGGTATTCCTGCTCCTCCTCGGCCTGGTTCGGGCAGGCGCTCAAACCACCCCGGAGCCGGTGACATGGACGGCACAGCAGGACCACCAGGACATGATGCGGCAGCTTGGGATCACTCGCCTTCGCCCGGGCCCGAGCGGGCGTGAAGGCGCGACCAACAGTGCGAACTACGATCCAGCCAAGGCCAATCCCTTCCCGGACCTTCCCGAGCTGCTCACGCTCACGAACGGACAGAAGGTGACCTCGCCTGATCAATGGTGGCGGCTGCGACGGCCGGAGATCGTGGAACTCTTCGAGCGCGAGGTCTACGGGCGCGTGCCGAAGAATGTCCCGGCCGTGACGTGGTCAATCCGCACACAGGCGACCGATCGGGTGGTGGGCCAGCTACCGGTGCATGCGCGCGTGGTGATGGGGCGGGTCGACAACACCGCCTGCCCTTCGATCGAGGTGAATCTGCGCATGACGTTGGTCACGCCGAAGGACGCGACGCGTCCGGTGCCAGTGCTCATCATGTTCGGCGGATTTGGTGGCGGTGGTTTCCCGCGACGCGCGGAGGATCCCGAGCCGACCAATCGTTTCATCGGATTCGGCGGCGTCACCTTCAAGGATCCGCCCTCCAGCGAGCAACTGATCGCGGCGGGTTGGGGCTACGCGACGCTCGAGCCATCCAGCATTCAAGCCGACAACGGCGCGGGACTCACCCGCGGCATCATTGGACTCGTCAATCGCGGGCAGGCGCGGAAGCCCGACGACTGGGGTGCGCTGCGCGCCTGGGGCTGGGGGGCGGCCCGCGCGCTGGACTATCTGGAGACGGATCCGTCGGTGGACGCGAAGAAAGTGGGGATCGAAGGCGTGTCGCGCTTCGGCAAGGCCGCGCTGGTGACGCTCGCGTTCGAGCCGCGGTTCGCGGTGGCGTTGGTGGGTTCTTCGGGAGC
>CAZYJB010000077.1:0-9775 GCA_964647675.1 uncultured Verrucomicrobiota bacterium
GGATGCCTATTATGAGAAGTTCCTGGCGGACTACACGCGCCGCCGCGACGTGTTCCTGGATTCCCTGCGGGCGGCCGGGCTCCCGTTCGTCGAGCCTCAAGGGGCGTATTACGTGATGACCGACATCAGCGAGCTCGGCTTCAAGAGCGACACCGAGGCGGCGCACTGGCTGGCGCGCGAGGTGGGCGTCGCGGGCGTGCCGGGCTCGTCCTTCTTCCACGCTCCGGTGAATCACCTCCTTCGCTTTCACTTCGCCAAGCGGCTGGAAACCCTTCGTGCGGCCGGGGAAAAGCTCGCGGCCTGGCGCCAGGCTCCAGGGCGCCCGTGACCCCCGGGCGGGAGGGGAAATCGGGCCGAGTCCGCCTGCCTCGCGCGGGCGCCCCGGGGAAAAGGAGCTTGCGGCCCGCGGAATCGCCGCTATTTCGTACCGTGTTCAGACCGTCGCCCGCGGACCCAACCTTTCTTCGGAAAGCGGGTCAGGCCCAAGTTGTGGACCGGGTTGTGGCGCAGGGGACCGCGCGACGTAGCGAACCGACGACAACACGAAACCAAGATCCAAACCTGATCCTATCCATGAAGCGTATTCTTGCATTCCTTGCGGCCGGAGCCCTCGCGGCGTCGGCCTTTGCCGGTGAGTTCGCCGACATCAGCGTGTCCGAGGTCAAGGCCCTGATCAAAGCGAAGAAGGTCACCCTGATCGATGTGAACGGCTCCGAGAGCTACAAGAAGGGGCACGTGCCGACGGCGCTGAATTTCGACACGATCGAGAAGGACCTCGCCAAGTCACTGCCGGCGGAGAAGGACTCCCTGATCGTGGCGTATTGCGGTGGACCGAAGTGCAGCGCCTACCAGGCGGCGGCCAAGGCGGCTGAGAAGCTCGGGTACAAGAACGTGAAGCACATGTCCGCGGGCCTGTCCGGCTGGATCCAGGCTGGCGAGAAGACCGAGAAGGGCAAGTGACTCGCAGCGCCGACCGGGCGCGCGATCGATTCTGATTCCCGCAGCCACTCTTCACCAACGGGGCGCCTTGATCGGCGCCCCGTTTGGCGTTCTGCGGCGGACTCATGGTGAGTAGCCGGGAACCGTGGCGGCGAGGAGATCCCTCAGCACGGCACGCTCCGCCGCGGGCAGGTGCGCGCCTTCCACTGATGGCCCGTCGGCGGCAAGCGCGGCACGCAGGTGGGCGAAAACCCTGGATTTCATGGCTCCGGGGAGGCCCTCGAACAGGCTGCTGTAGATCATGTAGCTGCACCGGTGTGCAAGCAGGCGCGAACGCAGGTCGAGGTCGCGCAGTGAGACGCCGTTCCATGCCTTCCGCCCGCGCGCGAAGTCGGCTTTGAAGGCGGCGTCGCCGGCGATGCCGCCGGGCGGCAGCGGAACCTCGTCGGCGAAAAGCAGGTAGCGCGCGAGGGCCGTGGCGGCCGTTTCCAGTTCCTGGCGGCTGCCCTCGGGAACGGTGCCGTTCCCGAGATGCAGCGCCGCGCGGGTCCGGTAGAGCGCTTCGACGGCGCGATTCACGAAGCCGACCTGGTGTTCGTGGAGCGCGTGCGCGAGGAAGTCGCTGGTGGTTGCCGGATAAGGCGTGAAGCTGAAACGCGCACCGGGCGGAAGCGGGGTCCGCTGAAGTTCACCGTCGGCGAACCTGCCCTGGGCGTTGCCCCAGTGATTGGTGAAGGCGTCCGCGCCCGTGACATGCCAGCCACCGAAACGTTCCGCCCAGGGAATCGCGTGCCCGCTCAGCGCACGACGGAAGGCGTCCAGGCTGCCGCCGCTGGCGCCTGCGGCCACCGATTTCACGAGGAGCCCGGGAATGAAGCCCGTCTCGTCCCCGGCGTGGCAATTCATGCAACGCGTCGCGCGCTCGACGCGGATGGGATCGGGTCCGCGGGGGATGTCGAAAATGTGGAAGACGACGCCGAGATCGCGATCGAGCGCCGCCACCTCGATTCGCCCGCCCTGCACATAGCCGAGATAGATCTCGTCATTGAAGTACAGCGCGCGCGGGGACGACGGACTGATGCGCGAGAGCTGCAGGCTGGTGGTGGAGAAGACCAGCAACTGCGACGACACCGGGATCTCGAGCGCCTCCAGAAGCGCCACCAGGAAGTTCCGCTCATCGCCGCGAGGAAGTGGGACGTCGCCCGATTCGAGCCGTGCTGCGAACTGGGTAAAGCGGTCGGTCGGCGTGCGCTCGAAGTACTGGTGGGGCGGATCACGGAACTGCCGGTAGAGCGGTTCGTCGGCCGGGGCCGATGCGACGGCCGTGCCGAGGCCGAGGAGGACGGGAAGAACGCGCAGCGGCATGGACCGGAGCAGCGTGGCGTTTCGTCGAGGGCCGGACAAGGCGGATGGAGGCACCCAGGATCCCGCAGTTCCGAGTTCTGCGAGAACCACGGGGGCAAGGAGCACGAAGAGGGAAAGCGGGCTGCATTTTCCCCGCTCAGCCTTCGTCCGGGAGAACGCCTTCGCGGGCTGTGTCCGTGGATCCGGAAGGCCTTGGGCTCGCACCGGGTCGCCGCTTCGCGCCAGGGTCGCGCCATGAAGGCGGTCGTCTTCGAAACGTTTGGGGGCGGCATGGACGTGCGTTCGGTTCCCGATCCGGCGCCCGAGCCGGACGGAGTGGTGGTGCGCGTGCGGGCCACGGGCATCTGCCGCAGCGACTGGCATGCCTGGCAGGGGCATGACCCGGACGTGCGATTGCCGCATGTGCCGGGCCATGAACTCGCGGGTGAGATCGAGGCGGTGGGACGCGAGGTGCGGGGATTCCAGGTGGGGGATCGCGTGACGGTCCCATTCGTGAGCGGTTGCGGACGGTGCGCGCCGTGCCGGGAGGGCCAACCGCAAGTTTGTCTGCACCAGTACCAACCCGGATTCACCGGCTGGGGCTCGTTCGCTGAGCTCGTGGCCTTGCGCCATGCCGATCTCAATCTCGTGCGCCTTCCGGAGTCGTTGGGATTCGTGGAGGCGGCGAGTCTTGGATGCCGGTTCGTGACGGCGTTCCGGGCGGTGGTACAATTGGCGCGACTTCAACCCGGTGAATGGTTGGCCGTGCACGGCTGCGGAGGGGTGGGGCTGTCGGTGGTGATGATTGCATCCGGCCTGGGCGCCCAGGTGATTGCCCTGGATGTTCGCGACGAACCCCTGGCGCTGGCACGCGAGTTCGGAGCGCGCCACACCCTGCGCGTCGGTGATGCCGCAGAGACGCTCGCCCAGGTGCGTGAATGGAGCGGGGGCGGCACGCACGTCGGCGTGGATGCCCTGGGACACCCGGCGAGCTGTCGGCTCTCCATCCTCGGACTTCGTCCGCGCGGACGGCACGTGCAGGTGGGCCTGCTCCTGGGGGAACATCAGGAGCCCCCGGTGCCCATGGCCACGGTCATTGCGCGCGAACTGCAGCTCTTCGGCAGCCATGGCATGGCGGCCTCCGGCTATCCACCGCTGCTCGCGTGGATGGCGTCGGGGCGCCTGACACCGGCGCGGCTCGTTCGGCGCACGATCGCCCTCGAGGACGCTCCGGAAGCGCTGGCGGGTATGACGCATTTCCGAGATGCCGGCATGACCGTGGTGGACCGCTTCGCGAAGTGATCGATTCAGGACCGATCCCGACCTCCCAGCCATCGGTCCCGCATGCCAAAAGAAAACGGCCGCCACCCGTTTCCCCGGGGGGCGGCCGTTTTGGGAATGGGATCAGGGAATCCGCTGGCCCGCTCTCTCTATTTGCCGTGCGCTTCGACGAAGGCCTTGGCGCGCTTCACGAATTCGGTCGGGTCCTTGGCGAAGTCGTTGCTGTCGGTTTCGATCGCCAGCACCCCTTGCCAGTTGGCGGACTTCAGTTCAGCCAGCAGGTTCTGGATCTTGGCGCGACCTTCTCCGATGTGGGTGTCGAACGACACGTCGTCGCCCTCGGTCTTCTCAATCCGCTTGTCCTTCAGGTGAATGTCGAAGACGCGGCCGTCGTACTCCTTGAAGACCTTGGTCGGATCCATGCCCGTGGAGGCGATCCAGCCGGCGTCCATGCAGACGCCCATGCGCGGATCGCGGTGCTTGAGCAGGGCGCGCACGACAGCGGGATTGCCGTAGAGCGAGCGGATGCCGTGGTTGTGGATCGCGACGCGGATGTCGTACTCCCTGGCCAGTTCCTCGAGGTTGTCGAGGATCTTGAAATCGTTCGGCTCGACGATGATGAGCTTCATACCGAGCAGCTTCGCGAACTCGAACAGCTTGCGGTTCTCCTCCTTGTCCAGCGAGGTGCCCGCCACGCCGAAGGTGTAGGGCTTGAGGCCCGCGGCATCGAGGACGGCCTTCTTGCGCTTCGTTTCCTCCACGGGCGCCTTGGGATCCATGTGGTTCCCGATCACCTGAAGGTTTTTGATACCCTGCGCTTTGGCGAAGTCGACGACCTGCTCGAACTTCATATTGCGCAGGGTCCAGGTCTGGATCCCGAGCTGGCTGGGGAGATCCGCGGCGAAGGAGGTCGCGGCGGCGGCCAGCACCGCGGCGGCGACGGCGGCGAGGCGAGCGAAGGCGAATGGTCTCATGGGTATGACAATGGGTGCGACCGGATTGAACGGCAGCGAGCCGCCGGTCGGCAAGGTCAGAGGGGCTCTTGGCTTGAGGCGCCGCACTTCGCGGAAGCAGGGTCGGCGCGTGGCGTTGCAACGACACGGCCTGGCCCGCGTGCTGTCCAAGCTGGGGTGGTGTTCGCGGTCGGCCGCATTCGAACTGATCCGCTGCGGCCGGGTCACCGTAAACGGCCGCGTGACCGGCGACCCCGAGCGCCCCACGGACATGTCGCGCGAGGTGGTCTGCGTCGACGGCACGCCCGTCACTCGCGCGGAATCGGTCTACCTCATGTTGAACAAGCCCCGCGGACTCGTGACCACGACGCGGGACGAGCAAGGGCGGGAAACGGTTTACGAATGCCTCGCCGCGCCGGCATGGAATCCAGCGGACGGCTCGGGGATCGCCTCATTGGCCGCGAAGCCCGCCGGCTTCGACCCGCAGCGCGTGATGCCTGTGGGACGCCTCGACCGGGCGAGCGAAGGGCTGCTGCTCTTCAGCAACGACACGGCCTGGGCGGCGCGCTTGACCGATCCCGCCTCGGGCATTCTCAAGACCTATCATGTGCAGGTGAATGCGCTGCCCGACCGCGCCTTTCTCGCGCGCCTGGTGGAGGGCGTGGAGGACGCGGGCGAGCGGCTCGCGGCCCGATCGGCGCGCGTCCTGCGCGCTGGGCACCGGAACGCGTGGCTGGAAGTGGAGTTGAACGAAGGCAAGAACCGGCATGTGCGGCGGATGATGGCTGCCTTGGGTGCGGAGGTCCTGCGCCTGGTGCGCGTGAGGATCGGGACGCTCGAACTGGGGGAGCTGCCGAAAGGGCGCTACCGCGTGGTGCCACGGGACGAAGCCGCGTCTTTGGCATGAGAGGCGACCGCAGGCCCCGCCCACTTTCCCGGCGGGCTCGGTGGTGGCGTCCCTAGTGCGCGCCGCGCAGGAAGGCGATGAGGTCCGCGAGATCCTGGGACCCGAGGCCGGACTCGAGTCCTTCCGGCATCAGCGAGAGGTCCGAACCGCGCAGGCTCTCGATCTCGGATCGGCGCACCGTGCGCACCGATCCGTCCACCAGCTTCATGAGAAGGCTGGTGGCCGTTTCTGCGGCAATGACGCCATACACTTCCTCGCCTCCCTTCAGCACGCACGTGAACGCGTGGTACCCGGGTTGGACGTCGGCATTCGGGTCGAGAATGTTGACCAGCAGTTTCTCCGCGGAGTGCTGCATCACGGAGGCAAGATCGGGGCCGACATCGCGCCCTTCCTCGCCGCGCCGGTGACAGGACGCGCACAAGGTGCGGAAGTGGACCGCTCCGCGGGCGGCGACGCCCTCCTTCCCCAGGGCATCGCGATGGCGCGCCACCACCTCGGTGCGGCCGGCGGTCGTCGGGGACAGCGAGAACGCCTTTTCTGCGTGGGCGCGGATGGCCGCATCCTGGTGCCGCAACAGGCGACTCCGACGGGAGGCGTCCACCTGGTTCGCCGCGAGCGAGCCGGTGGCGAGTGCGTCGACCAGCGCGCGCGTCCATTCCGGGCGGGCGAGCAGGAGATCAAGGATCGCCGGGCGCACGGACGCGCCGGCGGTGGACCAGCGCGCCAACACGGCGGCCGGCACCGCGCTGTCGCGGCAGGATTGCAGCGCCTTGAGACTGGCGAGTTGGACGCCGAGCTCCTGACGCGGTTCCACCTGCGAAGCGAGGAACGCGATGGCTTCGACGCGGGAGTCGTCACGCCACAATAGCAATTCCGCTGCGGCGAAACGCGCCGCCGGACTCGTGTTCTCTTCCGCGAGACGCCGCTTCGCGAGTTCGAACAGGGGCGTGGCGCGGTTCCACCACGCCTTCGCGAGGGGATGTTCCCCGGCGATCCGCAGAAACTGATGGAAGCGTGCGAACCCTTCCACGATCGGAATTCCTCCCGCGTCTGCGGTGTTCAGGCATGGCGCCAAAAGCGACTCGAGTCCCTTCGCGGAACCCAATCCCAGCGCCAACTGGATCAAGGGTTCGGACAGCGCAGCGGGAACGGATCTTGAATTGTGCGCGACGGTGGCAAACCAGCGGTTCGCATGCGGCACCGCGGAACTCATCACGGCCCCGAGGAACTGGGGACTACCGGCGGCGTCGGGCGTGCGGGCCAGTTCGAAGAGCGCATCGCCGGCTTCCGGGGCGGTCCATTCGCCCAGGGACAGCGCCAGTTGCAGGCGCACCTTGGCGTCGGGGTCATTCGTACACGTGGTCACGGAACGCAGGAGGCTTGCCGCCGTGCGGCCTTCGGCCATCCGCAACGCATGCTCCCGCACGCGCGGGTGTGGGTCGCCGAGAGCCGACTCCAGAAGATCGTCGGTCAGCGCCTGGAGGCCGTGCAGCGTCCAGAGCGCATGCATTCTCGCGAAAGGTGAGGGCGGCTTTTCGGCCAGGTGGCGGATCGCGGGCAGGGTGGCGGGGTCGCGCTTCCACAGCAGCCGTTGTTGCGCATGGTCGCGGATCCAACCGTTGGGCGAACCGAGTTGCGCGACGAGTCCTGCACCGTCGAGAGACGCGAGTCGCGGCACCGGGCGGGTGGGCATTCCTTCCCGCGTGATGCGGTAGAGCCGGCCGCGATCGTCGCCAGCGCGGTAATGGGGAAGCAGTTCGGCGCGACCTTCGGGCGGCAGCCATTCGGGGTGTTCGATCATGTAGCGGTACATGTCGACGACCCACACGGCGCCGTCGGGTCCGGTGCGCGTCATGACCGGCCGGAACCAGCGATCCTCCGAGGCGAGCCATTCCCGTTCGGTCTCCCCGGGGGCGCGGGAAGCGGTCAACGAGAGGCCTTCGTCTCGAACGAGGGCGCGGTGCACGAGGTTGTGGAAGGGCTCGCAGACCAGCGCGTGCAGGGCGTCTCCGCGCGGGAACACCAGCTCGTCGCGGTAGGGCGCACCCGCACAGGCGGAGGTGAAATGTCCGGCCTCCTGGAAATTGTGGAAGCGTTTCTCGCTCGTGCTCGCGGGATACACTTTCGGGTTCATCGGGCGGATGACCTGCGACACAGGATCCGGTGCGGGGACATGGGGATTGCGGCGCAGATAGTGATCGGAAAGGACATAGTGCCAGAGCGGCCACGAATTCTGCGTGCCGAACCAGCGTCCCCAGTCGTCCGGATTCCGGCCGAACTGTGATGGACCCGATTCTGGTTCGATCTCCCCGGTGTCGGGGCGGAAGCGGAAATCGCGGCTGCCGAGCGCGACTTCGGTGCCGGCGCGGTGGGAACGCACGCGGGTGCCCGTACCGTGTCCGCGATGGTGGCCGCCGGCCGCGCAGTAGACCCAGTTGTCGACGCCCCATCGCAGGCCGTTCACGCGCAACTGCTGGTTGCCCTCGAGAAAACCACTGAGCAGGACTTCGCGCGAATCGGCCTGCCCGTCGCCATCGGTGTCGCGCAGGAACAAAACCTCTGGCGCCGCGGTGACCAGAACGCCCTCGCGCCAGACCAGGAGTCCGGTGGGAAAACGCAGTCCGTCCGCAAACACCTGGGAACGGTCATAGGTGCCGTCGCCATCGGTGTCGGAGAGAATTCGGACGCGGCCTCCCGGCTTGCCCAGATTATCCAGGCCGAGCGGGTAATCCGCCATCTCGACCACCCAAAGCCTGCCTTCCGCGTCCCAGTCGATCGCCACCGGGTCGATCACGAGCGGTTCGGCGGCGGCGATCTCGGCGCGGAATCCGGGCGCCAGTTGAAGCTTCGCGAGCGACTCCTTCGCAGGGAGCGGCGGTTGGCTCAATCGCGGACCAGGCGTGGCCGCGGCCAGGGTCAGACCGGCGGCTCGGAGGGTGGCATGGATTTCGTCCGCGGTGAGGGCGCGGTGATAAACCGCGATCTCGTCGAGTTTGCCTTCGAGCCCGGCGAAGCCGTCGCTGCGCCCGCCGAAGAAGAGTTCGTTGGGAGCGAAGGGAAGCGTGGAATCGAGGTCGCCTTCGATCTCGGGTTCGGCGTGGCCATTGAGGTGGACACGCACGCGCGACCCCTCCCGCACCAAGGCGACGTGATGCCAGGTGCGCGCAGCGAGGGGCGTTCGCCCGTTAAGCACGGCGCCGCGCCGGTTGCCGTTGAAGATAAAGAGTCGGCCGGGAGAGGTGTCGGGAGCGGTACCGCCGATGCCGAGATGATCGCCGTCGGCATTCGAATCCTCTGCGGTGCCGCGGGAGAAGAGGTAACCCGTGATGGCGCGGTTCGTCGCGGGCAGTCCGTTCCAGAACCAGAACGAGACCGAGTACGTGGAACCGAGCAGGGGCAGGCGCGCGCGCAGCCTTCCGCCGGCGCAATGGATGGCGCGGTTGATGGCCGAAGGTCCGGAGAAGCGCGAGGTCCGCAGGTCCGCGTCGGGCGACACCCCCTCGCCGCTTCCGGGACCGGGCAGGTAGAGCGCGACCCCGGGCTCGAGAGTGGCGTGATGGGCGTGGGCGGAGGCGTCGAATGCGGTGCCGCTGACCATCTCCTCGAGTCGCCAGTAGGCGGTGGGCTGGTGGGCGAGGACGGCCTGCGCGTAGGCGCCGTGGGGGGGCGATGCGGGACGGCGGGATTGTCCGGAGACCTGCTCGAGCAAGCCGAGCAGGGTGTCGACAATGCGGGGTTCGGCCTGCACCTCGAGACCAGCGGTGCGTGCGGGCCAGGTGGTGTAGCCGCCGAGGACGTGCTGTTCCGGGGGCGGGATGTAGCCCTCCGCGCCATTGGCGAGCTCGATGTTGAACGTGAACGGGAGCGGGCTCTGTGCCTTGAGCTTCAATCCCGTCAGCGCAAACACCTCGTTGGGCAGGGCGGCGATGGCGGCATCGCCAATGCGCAGCGCCTGGAGGACCAGTTCGGTGCGCTGGCGTTCGTGCAGATGGATCGATTCCAACGCATAGATCTGCGGCAGGGTCTGAGGGAGCTTCTCGCCCAGCGCTGCGGCCATGCCGCGCGCCCAGGCGAGGCGATCCGGACCGGGCGTGCGATAGGCGAGGGCCAGGCGTGCCTCGGCCATGCGAAGCGGGACGTCGCGGTGGAATTCCAGACGCCGATAGACGGCCGAAACCAGGTCGGCGATCTCACGCGCATAAGCGTCGTAACCGATGGCGCGGCGGGGCGCTCCGTAGTCCATCCACATCAGGTCCCCGCTGGTGCCTTGAGACATGATCGGCACGAATGCCGGGGCCTCCGGTTTCGAGGGGTTGCGGGCCCCGAGGTCGCGCGCGAGGTGGTCGGCGAA
>CAZYJB010000078.1:0-9766 GCA_964647675.1 uncultured Verrucomicrobiota bacterium
GCGTCGAAGCGCCCATCATCAACTCGCGCTCCGCCGACACCGTCGTGGTCACCCCCGACTCGCAAACCGTGGTCATCGGCGGACTGATGTCCAACACGCGCAGCGAGACCGATTCCAAGATCCCGGGCCTCGGCGACATCCCGCTGCTCGGCAACCTGTTCAAGCGGCGCGACCGTTCGGATTCCAAAACCGAATTGCTCATCTTCCTCACGCCGCACATCGTCAAGGCTCCGTCCCAGCTCACCGCGGTCACCGACCGCGAACGCGCACATCAGGAACTCGTGCCGCGGTCGTTCTCTGACGAGGAACTCGACCGGTTCCTGCATGATCTCCCGCGCAAACAGACCGTTCCCACCCGCGAAGAGTCCCGCAAGAAGCGGCGCTCCGAGCGCTGATCCCGGACCCGTGAGCGCCCAAACCAGCCAGCGAACGCGTCTTGTGTACGGGGGCCTGCTCGCCCTCTGGCTGCTGGTCATCGCCTGGCAGACCGTCGAGCACCGGCGCGTGCGCGCCGCCGCGCGCGCCGAACTCATCAACCGCGCGCGCGATATCTCCTCCACCCTCGGACTCGTCATCCGCTCCCAGCGCCGCTTCGGCGGATTCATCTCGCGCGAACGCATCGAGTCCGCCCTCTTATCCCTCATCCGCCCCGGCGAACTCGACGCCATCGCCCTGCTCAACGACTCCGTCGACGTCGTCGCCTCCGCCGGCGTCCCCATCGACCTCGAATTGCGTGCCCTGGTCCCCAGCGCCGAGTACTGGTCCGGCCACACGGTGGCCTTGATGAATCTCGTCGACCTCGGCTCCACTCTCACCACCGAGCCCGACGACCGCGTCGCCACCATCGTCCTCTCGCGCAGCGAAATCTCCGGCTTGGCCACCAACCGCCCGCCCGGTGCTCCCGCCGGCCCGCCACCCGACCGCGATCGAGACCGGGACCGCGATCGGGAACGCGAGCGAGCCAGCGCCACGGCCGGAGACCTCCCCACACCCGCACTCCCGCACTCGCCCCTGCCAACCCCGGGTAGCGAGCTTCGAACCGACGGCGCCGCGCCCGACGCCACCAACGCACCGGGCCGCTCGCCGCGCCGCGGGGGGCGCCGCGGCGACGGACGGTTCCCCTTCGTGCGCCCGTTCTGGATGAGCGAGCCGGAGTATAAATCTCTCGCGCAGAAACAGGGGGTGCACAGCTTCGTGCTGCAGCTCTCCACGCGCTCGCTGCAGCAGGCCACGGTGCAGGATCTCTGGGCGCGCCTGGTCATCACCGCGTTCGCCGGCGTCTCCGCTCTGGGACTCGGCCTCGCCTGGCGCAACCTCGCGCACTCCGCCGACCTCGAGGTGCGGCTCGCGCGCGCGGCCGAGCTGAACACGCGCCTGAAGGAAATGAACCTTGCCGCCGCCGGCCTCGCGCACGAGACGCGCAACCCGCTCACCATCATCCGCGGCCTGGCCCAACTCATCTCGCGACAACCGGCCGCGTCGCCGGAGGTCACTGCCCGCGCCTCCGATATCCTGGCCGAGACGGATCGCGTCACGGCCCAGCTCAACGAGTTCATCAACTACTCGCGCCCCCGCGACATCCACTGGTCCAATGTCAGCCTCGCCGCGGTGGTCCATGAGGTCGCGCGCGCGCTGGGCTCGGACCTCGAGGAACACGGAGTGCTCCTGACCCTTCCGGCCGATCTCCCCGCCGTGCGGGCCGACGAACAACTCCTGCGGCAGGCACTCTTCAATCTGCTGCTCAATGCCATCCAGGCCGCCGAGCGCGGCGGTCGCATCGAGATCGCCGCCAGCCCGGCGGAGGCGGGCGAATTCCACCTCGACATCCGCGACGACGGTCCGGGTGTCCCCCCCGAGAATCGCACCGAGATCTTCAAGCCGTATTTCACCACGCGTGCCGAGGGCACGGGGCTCGGCCTTGCCATTGTCCATCAGATCGTGCTCGCGCACGGCTGGGACATCGAGTGCCTGCCCAATGAACCGCGCGGAGCCCTGTTCCGCGTCCGTCACCTCAAAACGCCTGCCCGGACCTGAAGTTTCCCCGGCCATGGCCCCCGCTACCCAGCCCAAGCCCGCCCCAACCGCCGCCACGCCGGCCAGGATTCACCGCGTCCTCATCGTGGATGACGATCCTGGACAGCGCGGATTGCTCCATGCCTTTCTCTCCAGTCAGGGCTTCGCCACTGCGCCCGTCGCCTCCGGTGAAGAGGCCCTGGCCACGCTCGGGGCCGAATCCTTCGATCTCATGATCTCCGACGTGCGCATGCCTGGCATCTCGGGGCTCGAGACACTGCGGCGCGCGCGGCAACGCCATGCAGTTCTCCCCGTTCTCCTCGTCACGGCCTACGCCGACATCCGCGAGGCCGTTGATGCCATGCGGGACGGGGCCGTGAACTATCTCGCCAAGCCGATCGATCTCGACGAACTCCTCGCGTCGGTCCGCCGGGCCCTCGGTCTCAACCACACCGACGCCCCGGCACCCAGCCACGAGCGCGAACTGCCTGATCACATCATCGCGCGCAGTCCGCTGATGAAGGCGCTCTTCAACGACGCCTCGCTCATCGCCGCCTCCGAAAGCCGTGTCCTCATCACCGGTGAAAGCGGGGTCGGCAAGGAGGTGCTCGCCGATGTCATCCACGCCTGGAGCCAGCGCGCCGATGGCCCGCTGGTGAAGGTGAATTGTGCCGCCATCCCCGAGACGCTCCTCGAGTCGGAGCTGTTCGGCCACGAGAAGGGCGCGTTCACCGGTGCGGTGTCCCAGCGCATCGGGCGCTTCGAGCAGTCCGGCGGCGGCACCATCTTCCTCGACGAGATCGGCGACATGTCGCCTCACCTTCAGGCCAAGCTCCTGCGGGTCACCCAGGACGGCCGCTTCCAGCGCGTGGGCTCCAACCGCGATATCCATGCCAATGCGCGCATCCTCGCCGCCACCAACCGCAACCTCGAGGAGGAGGTGCGCCAGGGCCGGTTCCGCGACGATCTCTTCTACCGCCTTAACGTGGTGGAACTGAGCATCCCGCCCCTGCGCGAGCGCATCGAAGACATCCTCCCGCTGGCGCATCGGTTTCTCGCGGATCTCTCGCGCAATCGCGCACGCTTCTCGCCCGCCGTCACCGAGGCGCTCGAACGCTACGCCTGGCCGGGAAACATCCGCGAACTCCACAACGCCATGGAACGCGCCGCGCTCCTCTCGCGCGGCGAGGTCGTCCTTCCCGAACACCTGCCCCACCGCGTGCGCGCCTTCGCCGCCGCCCGCGCCACGCCCGCCGCCGAACTGCCCGATGCCACGCGCCTCGAGGAAATCGAACGCCAGTCCATCCTCCAGACGCTGGCCGCCAACGGCTTCAACCGCACCGAGACCGCGCGCATTCTCGGCATCTCGCGGCGCGCCCTGATCTACAAGCTCCAGCGCTACCGCGAACTCGGCTTCTCGGTCGACGCGCCCACCGTCGCGCCCGCGCCATCCCCGTAGCCGCGGCCGTCAGGCTGCGCCGACTGGTCTTGGCGATCGAGGTCGCAGAGGCAAGCAAGCGAGCGCCGCGGCGACGGCGCCGAACGACCCAATCGATTTCGGGCCTTCGGCCCGACTCGCCGGTCGGAGCCGGCGAGCCACCCGTCCCAGGGCTGGCGCCCTGGGCTATCCCCTGGCGAGGCGTTGCCTCACCCCTCACCCCTGGATCGCGAACTCCGTCTCGCTGCTCGGTGTGCGCCCAGGACACCGTCCCGCTCGCTTCCCACGCTCCCCATTGCGCGACGCCGTCCGCACCGTAACCTCCCACCATCATGCAACGCCGCGGCCGCATCGTCGTCATCCCCATCGCCATCGCCCTGATCGTGGCGGCCTTCCAGTATTTCACCGCGCCCACCACTCTGGACCCCGAGTCCGGCCGCGTCCTGCGCGGCGCGTTCTCCGACGAACAGGGTGCCGCCCTCGGCATGCAGGCCTACCGTCAGGTGCTCGCGACCGAAGAGGTCCTCGAATCCGGCCCCGAGTTTGAACAGGTGCGGCGCGTGGCCGCGCGACTCACCACCGCCGTGGGCGAGGCCGGCCAGGGCTTCGAATGGGCCGTCAGCGTCGTACGCAACCGGCAGGCCAACGCCTTCTGCCTCCCCGGCGGGAAGATCGTCGTCTACACGGGCATCCTGCCCATTGCGCGCACCGAGGACGGCCTCGCGGTGGTCATGGGCCACGAGATCGCGCATGCCACCCTTCGCCACGGATCGCAACGCATGCTCCAAACGCGCCTCGCGCAGACGGTGATGCAGGGCGCCGCCGCCTCGGCTTCCCTCAGCGAAATGTCCGGCGACCAACGCCAGGCAGTCCTTTCGGCCCTGGGACTCGGCACCCGCGTCGGCGTGCTGCTGCCGTTCAGCCGCGAGCACGAGTCCGAGGCCGATGAACGCGGCCTGCTCTATGCCGCGCGCGCGGGCTACGACCCACGCGAAGCCGTGGGATTCTGGGAGCGGATGGCCGCGGCGGGCGGCGGGCAGCCGCCGGAGTTCATGAGCACGCACCCCTCCCATGGCAGTCGCATCGAACGCTTGAAAGCCCTCCTGCCCCGCGCCGTCGAGGAGTACCAGCGGGCCACCGGGCGTCCGGCCGGTTCCGCGCGGTGAGTCCTCACGCCCTCGTTCCGCCGTTCCGCACCAAACCCGCCTCACCGCGCCGCGGGGATCGGCCGGGGTATTCCGACGGACGCCACCCGGTCCATTTCTTGAACGTGTTCGAAAACACGAACGGGTTCTGGTAGCCCACCTCGCCCGCCACGATCTCCACCTTCAACTGCGTGGACGCCAGCAGTTCCGCCGCGCGTCGCATCCGCAGAAAAGTCACGTGCTGCATGGGACTGCGCCCCAGCTCGCGCTGGCAGAGGCGGCGCAGGTGCTCGCCGCTCATGTGCGCCAGGCGCGCGACCCCATCCAGGGTCCAGGACTCGGCCAGTTTGGAGGCGACGTCCTCCCAGACTTGCGCGAGCCGGCTGTCACGCTGCCACGGGCGGATGAACTGTGTGACCTGATCCTGGACGAGGTCCACCCACCGATCCACCAACCCGGGCGAACCGCGCGTGCGACACTCATGGTGCAGGCCGAGGATGGCATGGCGCAGGGGCTCGGCCTGGAAGCGAGCGAGGCGCGGCGAGCTGGCCGGCACGATCGGCTGCTGGTGCGCCGCCTCCTGATAGCGCACCCAGCAGAACTCCCAGCGGCGGCCGGGTGCGACATGGAAGGCGTTGAGCATGTGTGGCAGCAGGAGGCACCCGGTGCCCTTCGCCACGCGCTGCCAGCGACCGTCCGCCAGGACCCTTCCTTCGCCGGACAGGCAGGCGAGAAAGAACGTGCCGCTCTGGTGCGTGCGCACAATGCGGTAGGGCTCCACCGCCGACTGCACGCCCAGGTGCGCCATGTGATGCCGGCTGAGCACGGTGCAGACCGGCGCCGGCCGCAGGAACGGACGCCGGTCGTCGATCGACGCGCGCACGGCCCACAACCGGTTTCCCGGCCCGATGACGTGGGTTTCGGATAGGCTCTCGTGCGTTGTCGGCATTCGCGCGGGGTTGGCAGTCGGGACCCGGTTCGATTAGAACGTCTCCGGTTACGAGGCGACTCATTTCACTCCCCGACCCCCCAGCACCATGCCCAATCCCTGGACCGGCAAAGGCAATCCCTACACCCGCAAAGAGGTCATCGAGCGCCTGCGCGCCACGTTAAGGGAGGACCGCCTCGTCATTGCCGCGGGCGCGGGCACCGGCATCAGCGCCAAGTTCATCGAACGCGGCGGGGCCGACCTCATCATCATCTACAACAGCGGACGCTTCCGCATGATGGGCCACGGCTCGACCTGCGGCATGATGGCTTACGGCGACGCCAACGCGATCGCCATGGAGATCGGCGAGTACGAAGTGCTGCCGGTGGTCGAGGAGATCCCCGTCATCTGCGGCGTGCACGCCACCGACCCGCGCCGGCGCATGTGGCACTGGCTGCTCAAGATCAAGGAAATGGGCTTCAGCGGCGTGAACAACTTCCCCACCCACACGATTGTCGACGGCCATTTCCGCGGCGTGCTCGAGGAGACGGGCATGAGCGTGAAGAAAGAATACGAGATGGTCGCGCTGGCCCGGCGCATGGACCTCTTCTCGATCGTCTATGTCGGCTCGCCCGTTGAAGCGGTCGAAATGGCCAAGGCCGGCGCCGACGCCATCATCGCGCACGTGGGCACGACGGTCGGCGGCAGTATCGGCGTGACCAACGCGGTGGTGACCTGGGACTTCGCCATCCAGCGCACGCAGGAGATCATCGACGCCGCCAGCCGCGTGCGGAAGGACCTCATCTTCCTCGCCCACGGCGGTCCCATCAACACGCCCGAGGACGCCGCGCGCATCGTGGCCGCCACCGACGCCGTCGGTTTCGTCGGCGCCAGCTCGCTCGAACGCATGGGCGTCGAGAAGTCGCTCACCGATCTCACCAAACGCTTCACCTCGCTCCCCCTGCCGGCCGGCCACAAATCCCGCCGGGGCAAGGGGCGCAGCCGGGGCTGACTCCCCGGCCGGGAACGCCTTTCTTCTCACAGGGGGTCCCGTGTTCCGACTCGTGACTCGGTGTCCCCACGCGTCACTCCACCGCGATCATCGCCTTGATCACGCCGGTCTCCGGCCTCAGATACTCCGGAAATACCGTCGGCACGTCGTCCAACCGCGTGCGATGCGTGATCCATGGGCGCGTATCCAGGTGCCCGTCCTCGATCAGTCGGATGATGCGCGTGAAATCCCCCGGCAACGCGTTGCGGCTCGCCAGAATCGTCAGTTCCCGCCGGTGGAGCAGCGGCGCGTGGAGGAACGACACCTCCTGCTGCGTGATGCCCACGTACACCAGGCGTCCGCCGAACGCGCAGTAGTTCAACGCGTGGCTCATCGATCGGTTCGATCCCGTGGCGTCCACCACCACGTCGGCGAGCTGCCCGCCAGTCAGGTTCTCGAGCCCCTTCAGCTCCTCGCCGTCGCCGCGCACGACCAGGGTATCCCCCACTCCCATGCGCTCGCGCACGAACGCGAGCCGCGCTTCATTGGTGTCCATCACCACCGTGCGTGCCCCACTCAGGCGCGCGAATTCGATCACGGAAAGTCCGATCGGACCCGCCCCGATGACGAGGATCGTCTCGCGCGACTGCGGCGCGCCGCGGTTCACGGCGTGACAACCGATGGCCAGGGTCTCCACCAGGGCGAGCTGTTCGAACCCGAGCGACCGGGAGCGGTGCAGCTTGCGCGCCGGGAGCGTGTAAAGCCGTCGCAAGCCGCCGTCGCAATGCACGCCCAGTGTCTGGTTGTGCTCGCAGCAATTGGTGAGGCCGCGCCGGCACGCATAGCAGCCCTGGCAATTCAGATACGGCTCCACCGAACAACGGTCCCCGGGAGCGAACTGCGTCACATCGGCGCCGATCGCCATCACTTCCACGCCCAGCTCGTGACCCGGGATCCGCGGGTAGGAAAAGAACGGCATCTTGCCGAGGTACCCGCCGTAATCGGTGCCGCAGATGCCCACCTGATGCACGCGCACCACCACGTCGTCGGGACCCGGCGCCGGCGGCTCCGGCACGTCGATGAAGCGGATGGATTGCGGGCGTTCGAACTGAAGGGCTTTCATGTTCAGTTGTTCTCCGGCAGGCCCTCGGTGTGCCCCAGATTGTGCACCTCGCGGAAGATCTCGAGCACCTGCGCCCGCAGTTCCAAGTCGGCCGGCTCGGCCGCCCACGCGGCCCACTTCCGGATGTTCTCCGGATTGGCGCTGCCGGCAATGGTGGTCGCGATGTCCGGATGCTCGACGCTGAACTGCAAGGCGACCTTGGCGATGTCGACACCGCGCTCAGCGCAGAGCGCGGCCGCGCGGCGGGCCGCGGCTTTCACTGCCTCGGGTTCCTTGAGCCAGGCGGGCAGCGGCGCGTTGGTGAGCAGGCGTGCGCTGAAGGGCCCGGCGTTCAGGGCGCCGACTCCCTTCGCCTTGAGATAGGGAAGCGTCTCCTCGCTGAAGCGCGTGTTCTGCAGCGTGTGCTGGTTGTAGCTCAGCACGCAGTCCACGTCCGCCTGGTCGCAGATGAACCGGAAGATCTTCTGCGGATACCCGCTGAAGCCGATGGAACGCACCTTGCCGGCCTGCTGCGCACGGCGCAGGGCGGGCAGCGTCTCGTCGACGATCTGCTGCATGGGTACGAACTCGATGTCGTGACAGAGCATGATGTCGACGTGATCAGTTCCCAGCCGGTGCAGGCTGACATCCACGCTTTCGGCCACGCGCTTCGCGCTGAAATCGAAATGCGCCAGATCGTAGCGACCGAGCTTGGTGCAGAGAAGGTACTGATCGCGCGGCACGTCGCGCAGGGCCATGCCCAGCAGCACTTCGCTCATGCCGCGGCCGTAGAACGGCGACGTGTCGATGAAGTTCAGCCCGCACTCGAGCGCCACCCGCACGCTGCGCAGCGCGTCCTCGAGCGTGATCCTGCGGAACTCCTGCCCGAGCGAGGAGGCGCCGAAGCCGAGCACGGGCAGTCGGAGTCCGGTGCGGCCGAGGGGTCGTTGTTGCATGGGAGACAGGGGACGCGGACGCGACAGAAACAGCGGTGGTGGCCGGCTCAGCCGAGGAACAGCGGCGAGAGATGCCGGTCGAACAGGTTCTCGGTGACGTTGCGGCCGACCACTTCCTCGTTGAGGCTCACTAGATCGAGGTAGGTGCGCCCCCTGGCCGCGGCCAGCTTGAACGCCACGTGGAGCAACTGGCGCAGGCTGGGATTGAACTCGGGATGCGCGGGAATGTGCCGCAGCGCGTTGACGTATCGCGCCCCGGTCCAGCCGCCCACCTCGGACGCCGAGGGCAGCTTCGAGCGGTGGATGTCGATCACGCTGGCGTAGGGCGCGCACAGTTCGTCCACGTGCTGAAGTGCCGAGTGATAGATCTCCTTGGCCATCGTGAGACCGGCGCCGCCGGCCTCGGCGAGACCGATCAAGTCCTCCAGCCAGGTGGTGCCCGCGGTTTTGAGGTGCAAGCCGGCCCCGGTGCGCTGCAAGGCGCGGCGGATCACCGGGTAGAGCGAAAACTTGTCGCTGCCCGAATGCACGCTGAGCTTGAGGTTCGACGGGAGTCCGTAGCGTGCCACCGAGAAGGCCAGCACCGCGAGGTCGTCGTTGAACTCGCGCTCGAATTGCGCGAGGTCGCCCACGTAGTCGACGCCTTTGTTGAATCGTCCGGTGAACTTCGGCGCGATGGTCTGCAGGCGCACGCGCTCATCAGCCAGCGCTGCGAGGATCACCAGCAATTCGCGCGGGGTCTGCGGCGAGTCGGTCTCGTCCATCGACACCTCGGCAATGAAATCCGCTTTGCGCGCGGCGATGGTGCGGTAGATGCGACCGGCTTCCTGGACGGCGAGCAGGTACTTCGAAGCGATCCGGATCAACTCGTCGCGAGTGGCCTCGATCGGCGCCGCCAACCCGGGTACTGCCACGCCGCCCAGCAGCTCGGGATGGCGATCCACGAACGCGGTCACGTCCGCCTCGGACGCCGCGCGCCCGATGCTGTCCGCCACGTCGATGGTGAAGAAATCCGAGCACGGGATGTACCGCTGCACGGTCTCCTGCCGGATGTGATCGGCGTCGACGTGCCAGGTGTGCTTCCAGCCCAGCGCCTCGACCGCGCCGCGCGCCTCGTCGAGCACGCTCTGGGGTTCGGATCCGATGAACGTGTGTTCGCGGTTGGACTTGTTCCAGACCGGCACCACGACCAC
>CAZYJB010000079.1:0-9753 GCA_964647675.1 uncultured Verrucomicrobiota bacterium
GTCGATGGTCGCGATGCTCGCGTCGCTCAGATGGTAGTCCGAGGTGCGGAATTTGCCCGTCACCGGATCCGCCACCGCTCCGCGATTCAGACTGACGCTGATCAACCGGTCGGCCGGTGCCGCCGGATCGTAAAGCCCGCCGCCGCCCAGCGCGTCGTTGCGAACGCGGAAGCGGCCGGGGTTGCTGATCGTGGTGCGGACTCCATTGAGGTAGCCCTCGTCGCGGGTCGAGACGTTCACCCGCGAGCGCTCGCGGTCCTGCGAGAAGAGCGCGTGCGACTTGTAATAGCTGCCGCCGACCACGAACGAGCCCTTGTCGCTCGAGGTGCCGCTCACGAAGGAATACTGCTGCTTGGCGGCATCGCGCTCGGTGGTATTGCCGTAGTAGCCGTAAAGTTCGACCCCCTCGAAGGATTTTCGCATGATGATGTTCACCACGCCCGCGATGGCATCGGATCCGTAAGCGGCCGAGGCGCCATCTTTGAGCACCTCGATGCGTTCGATCGCGGCGATCGGGATCATGTTGATGTCGACGTCGGAATCGGCGAACGCCACCGGCGCCACGCGGCGGCCGTTGATGAGGACCAGCGTGCCGCCTTCGATGCCACGCAGGGCGATGCGGGCGGCGCCGTCGCCGCCATTGCCGCGCGACTCGTTGGAATTGCCCGAGCCGACCGCCGCCGGCAGTTTGCGCACCACCTCGGTCACCGACGCCGCGCCGATCTTCTGGATCTCCACCTGGGAGAAGACGTCCACCGGCACCAGACCTACGATGTCGGTGGTGGGAATCTGCGAGCCGGTAATCAGCATCGGCGCAAGTTCCGTCGCTTCGGCGTCCGGGCTGTCCTGAGCGAGCACCATCGGGGTGGTAAGGACCGACCCGATCGCGCTGGCCGCGAGCGCCAGCCGCAAGGCGTTCCCCGGCTTGAGGGAGTGGGAGAGGCTCATATCGATGAGGGAGTTGACTGGGGTGACCAACACGACGCGGGACCGGAAGGGCAGCGGGAGGAAAACCGAGGTGTGCCGGACGACCCGCAGCCCGGCGGCCTGGGGCGGCCGCCGGCCCTTCTGGGGGAACGCGTCATGCTGTGACGGGTTTGTACGGACTCGCGCGCAACGCAGTCAAGCAAGCGTTGGCGGAAGCCGCTGTCCCCACGCGTCATGCACCCGCCACCCCGGGCCTCCCTTGCCATCCGCCCCCCACCAATCCTCGACTGCCCGGTCACCGGAGCCGGTCGGGATTCAACGCTTTCAGGTCGGAGGGTACGAAAAGTCCGTCCTTTCGGATCAGTTCACCGTCGAACCACACCTCACCCACGCCCCATTCCGGACGCTGGATCAGCACCATGTCCCAGTGCACGGCCGAGCGGTTGCCGTTGTCGCAGTCCTCGTAGGCCTGTCCGGGCGTCAGGTGCAGCGAGCCGGCGATCTTCTCGTCGAAGAGGATGTCGCACATCGGATTGAGGATGTACGGATTGAAACCGAGACTGAACTCGCCCGTGTACCGCGCGCCGGAATCGGTATCGAGAATCTCGTTCAGCCGTGCGGTGTTGGAGGAGGTCGCCTCGATCACCTTCCCGTCGCGGAAGACCAGCCGCACGCCGTCGAAGCGGGTGCCCGAGTAGAGGGTCGGGGTATTGAACTGGATCGCGCCCTCGATCGAGTGCTTCACCGGGCACGAGAACACCTCGCCATCCGGGATGTTCCGGTCGCCCTTGCACATCTTCGCGCCGATTCCCTTGAGGCTGAAGGTCAGGTCGGTGCCCGGGCCCTTGAGGTGGACGCGATCCGCCTTGGCCATGCGTTTCTGCAGGGGCTCCATCGCGCGCGCCATGCGCCGGTAATCCATGGTGCACACGTCAAAATACAGATCCTCGAACGCCTCCGTGCTCATGCCCGCCGCCTGGGCCATGCTCGGCGTCGGCCAGCGCAGCACGCACCACCGCGTCTTCTTCACGCGGTGATCGATCACGGGACGCATGGTCTTGGCGTAGAGTTTCATGCGGTCCGAGGGCACATCCGAGATCTCGTTGGCGTTCTGGCTGCCGCGAACGGCAATGTACGCCTGCACCTTTTTCATGCGCGCGAGTTCCAGCGACCGCAGCAGGTTGGCGTGCGACGCATCCGTGCCGCGGATGATCTCGCGGTTGATGCGCGTATGCCGCACCTCGATCAGGGCGGTGCCGCCCGCCTCGCGGACCGCGCGCAGCAAGGCCACCGAGAACTCGTCCGGCACGTCGATCATGTCGAGCAACACGACGTCCCCGCGTTTCACCTGGGTGGAATACTCGACCAGCAGTGTCGCGAGCTTCCCATACCTCGGATCTGTCATGGGCGGGACGGTAGGACAGCCGCCCGCGCCTGGCCAGTGCGCGCCAGCACGCCGGTTGCCCGCGGTCCTTCGCGACGGCACCCTGACGTCGCGCCCTTCCCATGCCGGCTCACCATGCCTTCATCATCAACCGTGAATCCGCCTCCGGCCGCGCGACCGCGCGGTGGCGTGCGATCGAACCCGAGCTTCACCGCCGAGGTCTGTCGGGGGAGGTGCTGACCCCTACGTCGCGCGAGGAAACGGTCACCTGCGCTGCGCGGGCAGCCGAGGCGGGACGCCTCGTGGTCGCGGTCGGCGGCGATGGCACAGTTCGCGACGTGCTGACGGGTCTCAGCCGTGCCAGCCCTGCGCCGCGCCTGGCCATCCTTCCTCTCGGCAGCGGAAACGACGCCGCGCGAATGGTGGGCATCACGTCCCGACAGGCCGCGATCGAGGCGTTGGCCGGCGGACGGAGCCGCACGATCGACGCACTCGAGATCACGGGCGGCCATCCGACCGGCGGCCCGCCGCGTCAGGGTCTGGTGATCGCGGGTGCCGCGTTCGCCGCCGAGATCCTGCGTCACACTCCGGCCTCGGCGAAGCGGTGGCTGGGCGGTCCGCTCGCTTACGCCCTTGGTTTCTTCCATGCGCTGGGTCGTTTTCGCGTGCCGGAGATGCACATCGACACCGGGGACACCTCACTCAGCGGTCCCGTGCTGGCCCTGGCTTGCGCGAACGGCTCCACGGCGGGGGGCGGTGCGATGCGGGTGGCACCTCCCGCTCGCATCGACGACGGCCTGCTCGACCTCATCGTCGTGCGCGGTCTCGGACGTCTGCAGCTCGCGCTTCAGTTTGTGAACCTGGTGCGCGGAACGCATCTCGGGCACCCCGCTGTCCGGCATCAGCTGGTGCGTGAATTCACGTTTCGACCGACGACCGCGGTCGGGGTGGCGCTCCAGCTCGATGGGGACCTGATCGGACAGGCTCCCGCCCGGGTCCGCGTGCTGCCCGGACATGTCGAAATCATCGTTCCCACCCCCTGAATCCACGCACAACGGGGTGACCCAGCCACCGGCATGACGCGCGTCACGCCCCGGGGCGGACGAGGTGCTGCCGAAGGAACTGGACCATGGTGAGGAACAGGAAGTCCGCGTTCCGCTTCTTCGCGAATCCATGTCCCTCGTCCTTGGCGAGCAGATACCAGACCTCACCGCCCTGACTGCGCACCGCACGCACGAGCTGCTCCGCCTCGCCGACCGGCACCCGCGGGTCATTGAGACCCTGCGCCACCAGGAGCGGCTTGCGGATCCTCGCCACCTGGTTCAGCGGCGAGATCTTCTCGAGGTGCGCCGCCATCACGGGATCGCGCTCGTCGCCATACTCCACGCGACGCAAGTCGCGCCGGTAGTCCTGGGTGTTCCGCAGAAACGTCGGGAAACTCGAGATGCCGACCACGTCCACCCCACAGCGCAGGCGGTCGCCGTGATGCACCATCGAGGCGAGCACCATGTAGCCGCCGTAACTTCCCCCGTAGACGCCAACCCGCGCCGCGTCGAGGCCGGGCTGGGTTGCAATCCAGTCGAGGAACGCGCCGATGTCGCGCACCGTGTTCTCGCGTTTCAGACCGTTGTCCAGCGCCAGGAAGGTCTTCCCGTACCCCGCCGAGCCCCGAACGTTCGGGTAAAGGATCGCGATGCCCAGCTCGTCGAGCAGGTAGTTCCACCGCATCTGGAAGCCAGGGCGCGACTGCGACTCGGGCCCGCCATGGATGCTCACCAACACCGGGCGCGGACCGGGATGCCGTTGGGGATTGGGCCGATAGAGGAATCCCGAGACCTCGAGTCCGTCGAAGCTGCGAACCGCGACCAACTCCGGTTCGACGAAGCGCGCGGGGTTCAACCCGCCCGTCTCGCTGGCGGTCCACCGCGTCAATCCGTTGACCCGCGTGTCCACGGAGAAGACATCGTTGGGCGAGCGCGCCGAGGTGAGACTGAACGCCAGTTCCCGACCGTTTGCGTGCCAGCGCAGACCGGACGCCACCCCGGCAGGCAGGGGCGGGACTCTTTTTTCACGACCCGATTCCGCCCGCGCCACATGCAGGCGGCTCGCGCCCGACTCATTGACGAACCAGGCCAGGTGATCGCCGTCCGAGGTAAGGTCGAACGCTTCGACATCGCCACGGACCGCGTCGCCGATCGGCCGCGGCGCGCCGGTTGTGGGATCGAAACGGACCAGGCGCCTGAACTCGCCGTCGCGATCGGTGGTGGTGAAGACCGACCGGCCGTCGCGCGCGAACCGCCCGCCACCGTAGGCGACGCCACGCTCGCCCTCGGGAGTGAGCCGTCGTATCTCGCCCGTGCCGATGTCGACGCGATGCAGCGCGCTCTCGTTGATCGAGACATACTGGAGCACCAGCAGCTGCGTGTCGTCGGGCGACCAGTCCAGCACGGACCAGCCACCGCCGGTGAGCTGCACCACGCACCGGTCGGATCCCGGAACGCCGGGCTGGAGGCGATGGAGGTCGGTATCGCGCCCGTTGCGGCGGGTGGTTCCATACGCGATCCAATCCCCCGAGCGCGACCAGCGCGGTCCCGTGTTGCGCGATTCACCGTCGGTGAGCAGGCGGACCCGGCCGTCCCCGGCGTCGTACCGGTACAACTGGAAGAACTCGCCGCCCCCGGAGTCCTGCGAAAACACGATCGCGTCTCCGGTGACCGGCTGGAACGCGCCCGAGGCCACGGGCTCGCGCAGGAAGGTCAACTGCTGCCGCGCGCCCTCGGGCAGGCGCACGAGGTGCAGCTGCGCGGTCTCGGCGAAGCGGGTGGTGATGAGCACGTCCCGCCGGCGCGGATGCCAGTCCTGGAAGTTCGAGGCCCGGAACTCGAGGTAACGCGCGACCTCGGCCCGCAACGTGGAATCCAACGGCGGGGCTCCGTCGACCACCATCTGCTCCGGCACCTCGGCCGTCGCCTTCAGCACCGCGACCGCCAGCCACCAGGCCGCCCGCCATCCTGCGTTCCCCGTGGGTTTCATCCGGTGAGGATGGAGATCGCCCGACGTCGTTCAAGCCCCCGAAACCCCCACGCTTGCTTTCACGCCTTCAGTCGGGCTTAGGTCTCCGCGCATTGACGCATGTCCAACCGCGTCCTCGTCGTCAGCCCCACCTACAACGAACGTGAGAACCTGGAGTCGCTGGTCCGCAAGGTCCTCGAACTCCCGACCGCGATCGAACTGCTTGTCGTCGACGACAACTCCCCCGACGGCACGGGGCGCCTCGCCGATGAAATCGCCGCCCGCGAACCGCGCGTTCACGTGCTGCATCGCTCGGTGAAGGACGGACTCGGACGCGCCTACCTCGCCGGATTCAAATGGGCGCTCACCCGCGGGTACGATTTCGTGCTCGAGATGGATGCGGACCTCTCCCACAACCCGTCGGACGTCCCGCGCCTCCTGGAAGCGGCGTCCGACACCGACCTCGCGCTCGGGTCGCGTTACCGCGACGGGATCCGCGTGATCAACTGGCCGCTCAACCGGCTCATGCTGAGCCTCGGCGCCGCGGCCTACGTGCGCTTCATCACGGGCATGCCGTTCACCGATCCGACCGGCGGCTTCAAATGCTTCCGCCGACAGACGCTCGAGGCCATCGACCTCGATTCCGTGCAGTCCAACGGCTACAGTTTCCAGATCGAACTCACCCACCGCGCCTGGCGACGCGGACTGCGCGTGACCGAGGTTCCCATCGTCTTCACCGACCGCTTCCACGGGAAATCAAAGATGTCCGGCCGCATCGTGCGCGAGGCGCTGGCCATGGTCTGGAAACTCTGGTTCCAGCACGGCTTCCGCCGTTCGCCACGCCGACCCCCGGAATCGGATCGGAAGGATTCGCAGAAAAAGGACTGAGCCCGCGCGCGCAACGCGGCCCGCGCGCTGCGCTTCAGGTCAGCGTCGGACAGTGCGGAAGAATTCGGACGCGGCCTCGGCTGGACGCGCCCAGCCGCCCAGAATCACGCCGTGGTCGTCGAACTCGACGCGCACCGGGACCGGCTGCCAGGTCGTGAGATTGGTGGAGTACTCCAGGCTCACGCCCAGGGGAACGCCCCCCTTCACCCGCAGCCGCGGGACCCCGGAACCACCCGGCTCCATGACCAGTCGCGGATCCCCCGTGCCTTCATGAACCACCGCCGCCAGGAGGCCCGCGCCGAGTTCGAGTTCCCAGTGCAAGCCGGGAGGAAGCACCGGCAATTCCAGGGCGTCCAATCCGCCCCGAATGCGTCGCGCCTGGATCAGCGGCAGTCGGTTGCCCGGCGCCCAGTCACTGCCCGGCGGCGTGGTCACGCGCAGCGCTCCGGCCAGGCGCGCGTCTCCCAGAACTTCGAGCGGCGCCGACGATTCACCCGCGCCGCCCGGCACCGACGAAAGTACCAGCCGCGCACCGGGAGCCTGCTCGTAAGTGCCCGTGATCCGCAGGGGGCCTGCGGCGTCGCCGGCGCGGACGGTGGCGAGATTGATCACCGGCGCATCGACCCATCCGGCGCCCGAGAAGGTGCCGGCTTCGATCTGCACGCCGCGCTCGGCATTCAGGCGACCTCCGCGCAGCTCCACACTGCCACCCGCCTGAACCAACCCCGCGGGAACCCTCAGCAGACCGCCAGCACCGACCAGGACCCGCCCTCGCGGCCGCCACGGCGACTCCGCGAGCAGCGTCAGCACGGCCTGCACGTCCAGCGTGCCTGCCAGGGCCAGCGGTCCCCTCACCTCCCGCGCACCGCCGGATCCCGCGTCGGCGATCAGCGTGCCCGACTCGGCCACGGTCAATCCGTCGCCGGTCTCGAGAATGGCCGCACCCGCGGCTCCAGCGGAGGTCAGGACCAGTTCGCCTTCGATCGCAGCGGGAGAACTCACGAGCGTGCGGGACCACCCCTGGTCTGCCGCCCCCTCGAGCCTGAGCGCCTGGCCCGGTCGCAGACGGCCTTCGTAATGCCCGCCGTCGCCGGCCATCACGAGACGAAACGCGCCCACCACGACCTCGTCGACCACACATCGGGTCCGCACCAGGCGCGGCGCTCCGACGAGGCTGCCGCCTGAGAAATGGAACTCGCCGTCCCGCACCTCGAGTCCGCCGCCCGCAATCAGGGTGCCCGCTTCCTGTCGCAGCACCACCCCCGGACCGAGGAACCACGCCGCGGCCACCTCGGCCACGTGGAAGGTCGCCCGGTTGCGCAGCACGTGGCCCGGGCCGGTGAAAAGCGCGCCATATCCGACCCGCACCTCGCCTTCGTTGAGAAGGCTCGCACGAAACTCACGGCTGCCGCCCGCACCGGCTGCGAACAAGACCAGTCCGTCCGGCGCATTGTGAAGCCCCGGTTCCGCCACCGAGAGGACGATGGGCAGTGCATCGTCGATGCACTCGAGTCGCACGACGCCCTCGTTGTGGAAAGCCGCGCTCCGCGGATTGAGATCGTAGCCCTGAAGCCAGAGCGTGCGGCCTGCGGGCACGTCGTCAAAGGCGGGCGCTGGGATGGCCCGGAAGAAGAGCACTCCCACCACCCCAAACACCGCAAGATGCCATATTGGTCGCATATCCATGGTGCCCCCATCCCGCCGATGCGGCGTGGGTGGAACGGCCCGCCTCGGCTGAAAACCAACGTGAATGGGTCCAGGACAGGAACGCCGGCCTCCAACGGACGACGCATGCCCCCCTCACTGCATGGGAGTCCAAGGGAAGGCAGACCGAATCCCCCGACTCCACGCGCGTTTATCGACGGATTGCGGCCGCGACTTGAGCCACTTCCCGGAATCAGAGCCCGCAAGGCGGCGTGACAAGCGGCTCTTGCCGCGGGAATCCTCGCCGCGTTGGAACGACTGATCGCACTCGAAGACGACCACCTGCTCGCGGTCCGCAAACCGCCCGGTCTCAACACCCATGCCGCCGGCCCCTTCGCCGGCGAGGGCCTCTACGATTGGCTCCGACGCCGCGAACCCCGCTGGTCCGACCTCGCCATCGTGCAGCGGCTCGACAAGGAAACCTCGGGGATCCTGGTCTTCTCCAAGAGCCGCACCGGCAACGTCTCGCTCACGCGCCAGTTCTCCCAACGCCGGGTGACCAAACAGTACGTCCTCCTCTCCCACCGGCGCCCGCGCGCCGACGTCGTCCGCGTCACGTCGCGCATCCGCAAAGGGCGCGGCCGTTTCGAGAGTGATCCGGACTTCGAGGACGGTCTGCCCGCCGAAACCCAGTTCACGGTGGACGGACGCGAGGGTGATCGCTGGCGGCTGCTGGCCGAACCGCTCACCGGCCGCACCCACCAGATCCGGTTGCACGCCGCCTCCGAGGGATTCCCCATCCTCGGCGACGCGATGTACGACGGACTTCCGCACGCGCGGCTGTGCCTGCACGCGCGATTGCTTCGTTTCCAGCACCCGGGCACGCATCAGCCCATCGAACTGATCGATGAACCGGACTTTACGCGTCCGGTGGCCACCGCCCTGCGGGAGGCCGTCCTCGATCCCGCCGAGACCGACGCCTTTCGCCTTGCGCATGGCGCGGCCGACGGATGTCCGGGCTGGTACCTGGACCGGCTCGGAGCTTTCCACCTCGCCAGCACCTCCGAGGCTCCCGACACGCCTCCACCCGCCGCGGTGCAGCGGGCCCTCGGCGAGTCCGGTGCCCGGACTGTCTACCTGCGTTCCCTGACCCGTCACGTGCGCGGCGCGGCCAAGGAGGAGTCTTCCGCGCGGCGGTTGTCCGGTCCGCCGGCCCCCCCGGAGTTCTCCGTGCGCGAGAACGGATTGACCTACCTCCTTTCCTTCGACGAGGGGTACTCGACCGGGCTCTTTCTCGATCAGCGCGACAACCGCCGGCGTCTGCTGAAGAACTGGATCGGGCCAGGCTTTCCCGTGCGTGCCGGCACCCTGGTCGGTGCCGAGGTGCTCAATCTGTTCGCCTACACCTGCGGATTCTCCGTGGCGGCCGCGGCGAGCGGTGCGATCACCACCAGCCTCGATCTTTCGCGCAAGTACCTCGACTGGGGGCGGCGCAACTTCGCCGCCAACGGCCTCGATCCGGGGCGCCACGACTTCATCTTCGGCGATGCCTTCGACTGGATGCGCCGGCTCAAGCGCAAGGGCCGGTCTTTCGACGTGGTGCTCCTCGATCCGCCGACCTTCTCCCAGTCACGCGAGCGCGGCGTCTTCCGCGCGGAGTCCGACCTTGCGGAACTGGTGGCCCTCGCCGCCGGATTGTTGCGCCCGGGTGGCGTGCTGTTCGCCTCGACCAACGCCTCGCGGCTCGAACCCGAAGCCTTTCTGGAAAGGGTCCGCACCGGACTCGCCATGGCCGGCCACCGCGCCGACCACGAGCTGTTCGTGCCGCAACCGCCGGACTTTCCCACCCACCGTGAGGAACCCGGCTATCTCAAGACGGTCTGGGTTCGCACCACGTC
>CAZYJB010000080.1:0-4378 GCA_964647675.1 uncultured Verrucomicrobiota bacterium
GCTAGTTGTTCGACGGTGAACTGGTCGAACGGCTTGTTCTCGTTGAAGGCGCGGATGACCCAGTCGCGCCACGCCGTCATGTCGCGCCCCGAGTCGAGATGATAGCCATGCGTGTCGGCATAGCGCGCCGCATCAAGCCATTCGACCGCCATGCGTTCGCCGTACCGCGGCGAATCCAGCAGACGGTCGACCAGGTTTTCGTAGGCCTTGGTCGAGGTGTCCGCGAGGTAGGCGTCGACTTCCTCCGGCGTCGGCGGCAGGCCGGTCAGGTCCAGGGTGGCGCGCCGGACCAGCGAGATGCGGTCCGCCTCGGCGGCAGCCGGGATCTTCTCCGCGGCAAGGCGGGCGTCGATGAAGGCGTCGATCGGGTTCGACGAGCCGGCGCGGGCGGCGGTTTCCGGGATCGCCGGCCGTTTCGGCGTCACGAACGACCAGTGCGCGCGGTACTCGGCGCCGTCCGCGATCCAGCGCTGCAGCAGCGCGACCTGCTCGGGCGTCACGGTTTTTCCCGTGGAGGCCGGCGGCATCTTGTCGTCGGCGTCGGCCGTGACCAGGCGCTTGATCAGTTCGCTGTCGGACGGTTTGCCCGGCACGATGGCGGCCGCGCCGGACTTCGCCGGCAACAGGGCCTGGTCGCGCAGATCGAGGCGGAGGCGGCCCTTGCGTTCATGGTCGTCCGGACCGTGGCAGGCAAAGCATCGATCGGAGAGAATGGGCCGAATGTCGCGGTTGAAGTCGACGGGCCGGTCGGCGCCGGCGGCACGGAGACCGGCGCCCAGAGCCAACGCGGCCAGGACCTGAGCCCATGCAATTCGGAGGGAGCGCCAGAGTGTCATGCGAATCGACCGGATAAGTGTCGCAAAAAGGGTCCGATGTCGAACGGTTTTCAGGCTGGATTGCGGAGGGCGACGGCGTTGAATGACGGGCCATGAGTCTGTCGCGACGCGGGCTGCTCGGTTCCTTTCTTCGTCCCCTCAAGGCGGGCGGACAGAAGGCGAAGGAGCAACTGGCGCGCTCGCCCTTCGAGCGGACCGACAAGGTGGCGGTGATTCAGGGGCGGCATTGCCTGGCGTACCAGGACGAGTACTGCACGGCCTGCTACGAGAAGTGCCCCATCCCGCAGGCGCTGGAACTGAACGACGGCGTGCCGCGCATCGTGCTCGAGATTTGCACCGGGTGCGGCCTGTGCCGCGAGGTGTGCCCGGCGCCGACCAACGCGATCCTGATGTCCGACCGCAAGCCGGGCTTCGGGGCATAGTTATTCGTGTCCCTCGCCACATCGCGGTTCAAACGGATCTAGGGTCCTTCGCAGCTCGGGGATGGGGAAGCCAGGAGGTGCGTTGACACCCGGGATCGGGGTCCGTTGACTGCGCGGGCGTGAACCCCACCTCCGCGGCGGCCGACGGCGATCGGCCCCATCTGCAGCGGCGTTTCGGCATGCTTCAGGCCACGGCCCTGAACATGACCAACATGATCGGCATGGGGCCGTTCATCACCATCCCCCTGCTGATGTCGGCGATGAACGGTCCGCAGGCGTTGCTCGGCTGGTTCGTCGCGCTGCTCATCACCATCCCCGACGGGCTCATCTGGAGCGAACTGGGCGCGGCGCTGCCCGGGTCCGGCGGTAGCTACGTTTATTTGCGCGTAGGATTCGGTCGCCAGACCTGGGGACGTCTGATGGCCTTCCTGTTCATCTGGCAGTTCATTCTCAGCGGACCGCTCGAGATCGCGTCCGGCTATATCGGGATGGCCCAGTATCTGGGGTACGTGTGGCCCGGGTTGTCGAAGCTCCAGGAATTCGCGCTCTGTGCGGGCGCCGGCGTGGTGGCGATCGCGCTGCTCTACCGCCGCATTCAATCCATCGGCTGGATCACCGTCTGCCTGTGGGGCGGGACCCTGCTGACCGTGGCCATCGTGATTGTGTCGGGCGCCTGGAATTTCGACAGCGCGCGCGCGTTCGCGTTTCCGCCCAAGGCCTTCGACTTTTCGGTGGGATTCTTCCTCGGCCTGGGCGCGGCAGCGCGCGTGGGCATCTACGACTACCTGGGTTACTACGACGTCTGCTACATCGGGGATGAAGTGCGCGAGCCGGGGCGCACCATCCCGCGCTCCGTTCTGTTCAGCCTGGTGGGCGTGGCACTGATCTACCTGCTCATCAACCTCTCCATCATCGGGGTCGTGCCGTGGACGGAATTCGTGCCGGCCGATCAGCACCCGGAATCGAAGTTCGTGGTCTCCGTGTTCATGGAGCGGCTGTACGGGTCAAAGGTGGCGTCGGTGTTCACGGCGTTGATCTGCTGGACGGCATTCGGCTCGGTGTTCGCGCTGCTGCTGGGGTACTCGCGCATCCCGTATGCCGCCGCGCAGGACGGTGCGTTCTTCCGCGTATTCGGCGTGTTGCACGGGACGAAGGCGTTCCCGCACCGGTCGTTGCTGGTGGTCGGGATCCTCAGCATCGTCGCGTGCCTGCTGCCGTTGGCGACCGTGATCGATGCGTTGCTGACCACGCGCATCGTGGTGCAGTTCGTTGGGCAGATTGGTGCCCTCGTGCTGCTTCGCCGGCACCGGCCGGACCTCGCGCGGCCTTACAAGATGTGGCTCTATCCGCTGCCGTGTTTCGTGGCGATGGCTGGGTGGGTGTTCCTGCTGGCCACCACCGGGAAGGACATCCTCGCCTACGGGGTGGTGACGCTGCTGGCCGGCGTGGTGGCCTACCTGATCTGGGCGGCGCGCCAGCGGGTTTGGCCGTTCGCGCGGCCGGACGCGGGAGGGACAGCGGCACGCTGAACGATCCCGATGCGAACTGTCGGAGCGTGCGGGAACTCGGTTGAATCCCGGGCCATTGGGCGCGACGATTCCCGCGCCATGAAGTCCGTGCGAGCGTTGCGATGGGGCTGCCTGTTGGCGGCCGGAGTCCTGGTGGCCGTGGGCTGCTACACCGTGCCGGAAACCGGCCGCAAGTCCTTCAACTTCCTGAGCGAGAGCGAGGAGATGCAGTTGGGATTCTCCGAGTTCGACAAGATGAAGAAGGAGGTGCCGATCTCGAAAAACGCGGCGGCGAAGGCGCTGGTGGAGAAGGTCGGCAAGCGGATCGCCGCGGTGGCGGAGCTGCCGAATGCGCAGTGGGAGTTCGTGGTGTTCGAGAGCAAGGAAGCCAACGCGTTCTGCCTGCCGGGAGGCAAGGTGGGGGTCTACACCGGGATTCTTCCCATCACGAAGGATGAGGCCGGACTCGCCGCCGTGCTGGGGCACGAAGTGGCGCATGCGGTGGCGCGGCACGGCGGCAACCGCATGAGCACGCAGATGGCCTTGCAGGTGGGCGGACAAGTCAGCGGCGCGCTGATCTCCGGTTCCAAGTACGCGGATTGGGGGCCGGTGTTCGGGCAGGTGTACGGGGTGGGTTCGCAGGTCGGGGTCGGTCTGCCGCACAGCCGAGCCAACGAATCGGAGGCGGACCGGATTGGGCTCAAGTACATGGCTCGCGCGGGCTACAACCCGGAGGCGGCGGTGGCGTTCTGGCAGCGATTCGCCGAGTACAACCGGCAGGCGGGCGCGAACACGCCCTGGTTTCTGCGCACGCACCCGCTGGACGAGACGCGCGTCCGCCAGATCCAGGGTTGGCTGCCGGAGGCGAAGGCGGAGTACCGGGCGGCGCGGTAGGAATGGGAATGTCGAACGGAGTCGTCGAGTTTGGCCATTTCCGCTGGGAATCCCGAAGGGATTCGATCCACAGCCCGGGGTTGGCCGAAGGCCTACCCCGGGAACCAGTCCGTTTGTTGATCCAATCCGTGACCGCACGCGGTTAGGTCACGTGACGATGTGGCAACGAATGGTGCAACCCATGCAGGGTTGCAGACGATCATTTGACCGAAGCCCCGGGTTGCGCAGGTGCGCAACCCGGGGCTTTGGAAGTAACCGCGTTGCGGTTGTGAGAGGGTGCGAAGGGTGGTTCACCGCGGGAACGTGCGGTATCGATGCGGATGCCGAGTGCCGAGACAGAACTCGCCACTCACCGTGCTTGCGTCGAAGGCGCGGGTCCGAGATTCCCGTCCGCCCGCGGTGGCTCGCCGGCTCCGTCCGGCGAAGGCGTTCCGCTGCATGACTGGTATCTGGAAAACGTCGAGGACCCGAATGACCGCGGCTACGACGCACTACGGCGACTGTTCCTGAACGAAATGGCCGGGGTGCTGGCTCCCGGAGCGGCCACACCGCGGGGACAGGAGGCTTCGGCTACTCAGCCGGCTGGGTCCCTTTCGACGCGGGTGCGGCCTCGGCTTCCGTGACCGCGGGGAGCAGGATGGTGAAGGTGCTGCCTTCGCCCACGGTGGAATCGAGCGCGATGCCGGCGCCGAGGTCCTTCGCGAACTCGTAGACCATC
>CAZYJB010000080.1:4388-9734 GCA_964647675.1 uncultured Verrucomicrobiota bacterium
TCGAGAGTCCCAGACCCGTGCCGCGCCGGCTGCTGAAGCCTTTGGTGGTGAAGAAGGGCTCAAAGATGCGTGGGATGTTCTCGGCGGGGATGCCGACACCGCAGTCGCGCACACGGAAGGCCACGTACCTCTCGGCCGCGGGCGGCTTGAGAATGAGGCTCGACGGGAGTCCCGACACTCCCACCTCGAGAGTGACCACGCCGTGGTGGTCCAGGGCGTCGTCCGCGTTCTGCACGAGATTCATGAGGATCTGCTGGAGCATCTCGGGAGGGGCCGAGACGGGGGGCGGACGGACAGCAGGTTCATTGAGCTTCACGCGTGCCTGCAGGCGTTCGTCGAGCAGGCGCACGGCATGCTGCATCACGGTGAACGGATCGAGCTGGCGGCGTGGCGCGGCGCCACCGCGGCTGTAGCCGAGCATGGCGCGCACCAGCGCGGCGCCCTGGTCGACGGTGGTCTTGATGCGATCGATGCGCTGATGGGATTTTACCGGGTCGCCGAGGGAGGTCTCGAGGAGCTGGGCGGAGCCGCGGATGATGGAGAGCAGGTTGTTGAAATCGTGCGCGATACCGGCGGCCAGGGTGCCCAAGGCGCGCATTTTCTGGCTCAGAAGCAGTTCCGCATTGGCTCTTCCGAGTTCTGCCGTGCGTTCGGCCACGAGGCGTTCAACTTCCGCATACGAGCGGCGCAGCCGCCAGTAGCTCAGGATCGCCTGGGCGGCGAGGGCCAGGAGCAGGACCGCCACCGCCACGACGGCGGCGACCAGCCTGGGGTCGCGGAACCACGGCAGGGCCACGGCGAATTCCATCCGGGATCCGGCTTCCTGCACGTTGCCGCTCGGATCAAGGGCGCGGACGTAAAACCGGTGGGTGCCGGCCACGAGATTGGTGAACTGCGCGCTGCCCGCCGGGCGCCACATCGACCAGGGCTCGGTGTCGATTCGCCAGGAGAAGAGGAGTCTCCCGGGCGCGGTGTAGCGCCATCGATCCTCGCCGCCGACCACGAAGTGCGCGCGCGCGTCGCCCGCCTCCTCCGGCAGGTCCGCACTCGTGATCTCCGCGCGCGGCGCGTCGGTGTCTGCACGGGGATCCCACTCGAACAGGCCGCGCGCCGTGCCGGACCAGAGTCGCCCGGAGCCGTCCTCGAACACCGTGAAGGCGGCGCCGACCGGCAGGCCTTCCTCGTCGGTGAATAGCATCCAGACGTTCTCGCGAAAGCGATGCAGACCGGCTCCGGACGCGACCCAGAGCGTGCGGTCCCGCGAGAAATGGAGGTCATGCACCCGGTCGAGCCCTCGGCGCAGTGTGGTCCAGCGGCGTCCATCAAACTCGCGGACAGCGGTGCGGCCGCCGAGGAGAAGGCGGCCGTCCGGAAGTTCGAGCCCGCACAGTGCACCGTCCTCGGATTCATCGACGGGTGACCAGACATCACCGCGCCGGACCAGGAGGCCGGTCTCGCCGCCGAGCCAGAGTTCCCCGGTGCCGGACTCGAGAATGAACGAGGGTGCACCAAGGTGTTCCAGGGTGGGTGGGGGGGTGTCGAGGACATCGACTGTATCGCCGTTGAAGGAAAGCCACTCAGGACCGCCCGCCGCGGCGCCGTAGAGAATGACGGATCCGTCGCGGAGTCGCCCGAGGGCCCGAGTGTCATGGAGTTGGGATGGCGCCGAACGTGGCTCGTCTCCCGAGCGGAGAATCATCGGAGTCGTGCCTGTCCAGGCCATGAACCCGCCATCCGGCAGCGGGACCAGCGATCGGCCGGCGGGCCGGATCTCGTCCCGGGATTCCTCGCGCGGGTCCACGGAAAGAGGCACCGCGCGCCAGCGGTCGCCCTCGAGCCAATGAAATGCGCGCGCTGTCAGCGCCACGGTCTGGCCCCGACGATCAACGGCCATCGCGAATGCCGGGTCGGGTTCGGAACCGAAACCAGGTGCCGGACGCCAGGGCAGGGGGGCAACACGAAAGAGTCCCTCCGACGTGGCGAGCCATGCCGTGCCGCCGGCTTCCACGGCGACGTCCGCAATGCGCCCGGCTTGCAACACGACTTCGGTCCGCAAGCCACCGGGGACCGGCACCAGGCGCAGCAGACTGCCCGAAGTGCTCGCCCAGAGGTCGCCGTCCGGTCCGCTCCAGGCATGGCGCAGGTTGGCGTTGCCCACGACCCAGCGTGTCCAGGTGCCGGAGTTGAAACGGGTCACCACCTTCTCGCGCGTGGCCAAGTCCTCCGCCACCATGATGACGTCGCCGTGGCGGCCCTCGAACGGGCGCTGGAACAGCGAGATTCCCAGGTCTGGCGGTGCCGCATGGGACTCGAACGGGGTTCCCGGTTCCACCTGACGGACCGGGCCCGGGACCCGGATGAGCCCGCGTTCGGCCGAGATCCAGGCTCCGTCGTCCGGGGTGGCGGACATCTCGCGAAACCGACCGAGTCCGAGGGTTTCGGCGAGGCGAATCACCCGGGTATGACGTCCGCCCGAATCGTATTCGAGCAGTCGATCCGGCAGCAGGACGAGGGTGCGATTGCGGTCGAGCGGCAGCAGCGGAGGCGGGGACAGGGTACGCGCCGCGCGCACCTGGAGTTCCAAGGCGATTTCCGGGACGTAGTGTTCCACCCGGCCGCCGCTGGTCACCTCGATCAGGCCCTGGGCGTAGATCGACCAGAGCTGTTCGCTGCGGCTGAGGTAGGCGCGCGAGGAGAGCCCGGCCGAATTCGAGACCGTGGTGATCTGGAATCCATCCAGGACCGAGGCGGGGAAGGCGTGATCGTGCGTGAGCACCGCCCGCCCCCGTGCATCCAGGAAGATGCCGCTCACTGAAGATTGCGGCAGGCCCTCCGCGGCACGCCAACGGGTGATGCGCGGATCCGGAGATTGTCCAGGCACGCTTCCCGCCGCCAGCAGGGCGCCAAGCAGCAGGAGCCAGAACGAGGGGAACCGGAGGCGCATCGGCCCCGAGCATTTTCCCGCGCTGCGTCGGTCGCAAGGACGCGGTTGTGTCGCCTCGCCGCTCCCCGCATGCTGACGGCCTGCCAGATTGGGACCAGCACCATGAACGGGAACGACTCCTTGGGGACACCGAACTCCGGCGAAGCATCGTCTCCACCGGCCGCATTGCCGGAGACTTTTGAGTCCGCGTGGCGACAGGCGGCGGCGGCCACGGAACCCCTCTTGAGACGGGAGTGGTCGGCTCCCTGGCTGGCCAGCCCGGTGATCGCGGAGGATCGGGAGGCATCGTCCGAGGTCGCGCCGCCGCCGCGGAGCTGTGGGTTGATCGGAACCCGGCATCTCGGCATCGAGCCGGTCGATCCCTGGTTTCGAGATGCAGGAGATGCCGTGGTGTTGGTGGGTGAACCGGGCCGGGCGGCTGCGGATCAGGAACGGCAGGAGATCCTCGGGCGGGTTCAGTCGACCTTGGCCGGTCTGCTGCAAACGGGCCGTGTAAAAAGTGCGGCGGCGTGTGGAACCGGAGGTCTCGCTGCCACGCTGGCGGGCGCGTGTCTCGGGTGGGGCCGCGCCGAACCGGCGCCACCGGAAACGGCGCGGGGCCTGGGAGTGTCCCTGGAACCTCCCGCTCCCGCTGAATCGACGGTGGCGGGGGAAGAGACCTTCTGGTTTGCGGACGCGCCAGCGTGCGTGGTGCTTACCTGCGCCGCGGAGATGGCGGTGTGCGTGGTGGAACGGGTGAAGCTGATGGGGGTTCCTGCGGCGCGCATCGGAACCGTGGGCGGTGACGCGATGCGGTGGCGGACCTCAGCGGGCGAAGGTTCGGTCGCGCTGGCGGAGCTCGGTGGAAAGGTCCGGGGCGAAGGGTGAGGGGCGGCATTCGTGCGCACGCCGAGTGGCGAGACGGAGCTCGCCACTCGGTGCGGTGCCTGTCACCCGCCGGATTCCTCCTGTCTCCGCGCACTACTTGCCGAAATTGCGGACGAACTCCACGCACTGGGTGACTTCCGGCAGGCTGTGTTCCCAGTTGAATTCGTATTCCACCGACAGGTTGCCCTTCATGCCTTGCGCGCGGAGCTCGGTAAGGACCCCGGCGATGTCACTCTTGCCCTGGCCGAACGGAACATCGTGCGCGCCGCGCACGCCGAACTCGGTGAGGTCCTTGAGGTGGGCGCTGATGATGCGTCCCTTGAGGATGCGCAGGGCTTCCACCGGCTTGATGCCGGCGCGGGTCCAGTGTCCGACATCGGCACAGGCGCCGAGGCGTGCATCGCGGCCTTCGACCAGACCCGCGATGTAGAGCGGGTGCCAGACTTTGTAGTCGGGCTTATCGAGGCTGCCCGCGTGGTTGTGGAAGGCGACGCAGATATCGTACTCCACGGCGAGCGCCTCCAGGGTGGCGATGGCGTTGGCGGATTCGGTGGTGATTGCGTAGAGCCCCATCTTCTTCGCGAAGTCGAAGACCTTCCGCGCTTCGGCCTCGACCTTGGAGACGCCGACCACGCCGTAGTTCACGGCGCGGATACCATGCTGGGCAAGTTTGGCCTTGAGCTTGGCGATCACGGCATCGACCTCCGGTGAGGCGTGGTCGACCTTGAGATTGCCGTCTTCCTTGCTGAGGCGTTGGCCCGGGTAGAACTCGATCACCTTGCCGCCGGCGGCGGCGGCCTTCTCAATGGCTTCGAACGCGGTGAACCGGTTGAACGTGTACGCCTGCACGCCAATGGCGAATCCGTTGACGCGCGACTCATCGGGAATGGCGTTGGCGGCGTGCGCGCGCGGAACGGCGGCGAAACCGAGCGCGAGCACGGTGGAAAGCAGGGCGAGAGACGAGGCAATGGGACGATTCATGGGCATGGGATCGTGTGAGGCGCGCAGCGTGCCACAGGGGCTCCAGAAAAATCGAGCCCGCGGGGATGAATTCGTACGTGACCTTGGATGGATATCTGAGCTAGTGAGCACGCTTTCGCCGGGCGTGAAGGCATGCGCGGCGGGGAACGTTGGAATCGCATGAAGCACTTGTTGAGCCTGGAGCAGATGTCCGCGGAGGACATGCGCGCGATCCTGAGTCGGGTTCCCGGGTTCAAGGCCCGGCGCGCCACGCACGCGCGCCCGCTGGCGGGGCAGTCGTGGGCGATGATCTTCTCGAAATCCTCGACGCGCACGCGCGTGAGCTTCGAGGTCGGCATCCACGAGCTGGGCGGGCGTCCGATGTTCTTGAACGCCGGCGACATTCAGTTGGGCCGTGGCGAACCCATCCGCGACACCGCGCGCGTGCTGGGACGCATGGTCCACGGCGTCGTCATCCGCACCTTCGCGCAGGCGGACGTCGAGGAGTTTGCGCGGTTTTCGGGCATCCCCACCATCAACGCGCTCACCGACGACGAGCATCCGTGCCAGATCCT
>CAZYJB010000081.1:0-9731 GCA_964647675.1 uncultured Verrucomicrobiota bacterium
GGTGCTTCAACATGCTGAAAATGCCCTGTTCGATCTCATCGCGGCACCGGAGGTAGACGTCGAACGAGCCACCGATGGGATCACCGATGTCCTTCTCGTAATCGTCGAGGGTGTCGTCGAACTCGCGGAGGACGAAGGTTTTCTCGGCCGCCGCAGGGTACATGAGCATGACCGCGTGCACATGGCCGTGGGTCATGCCGAAAATGAGGTCCGCCTGCGCCACCATCTCGGCGGTGAGCGCTCGGCTGCGATGCCGTGAGATGTCGATACCCAACTGCTTGAGCGCATGGACCGAATGCGCGCTGACCGGCATGCCGTCGATGGCGCCCACGCCGGCCGAGCCTGTGCGGTAGCGTCCCCCCATCTTCGCAGTCAGATGGCGGAAGAGGCCTTCCGCCATGGGGCTGCGGCAGATGTTTCCCGTGCAGACAAACAGGATGTTCTTCATCGCAAGGACGCCAGCGCGCGCAACTTGGAAAGCAGGAGGGGGCGCGTCAACGCGAATTCCCGTCCGGGACGGACGGGGTCCGGCGCTCGTCGGCCAGCGTCTCCAACAGGTCAAGCGCGCGGGACAGGGCGGGGTCCTGCACGGCCCGGGTCGGCGGCTCCGAGGGCGTACCACCCGAGGGTCGAAGGCCGCGGCGGCGGCGCACGAGTTCGGCTTCGTTGAGGCGCGCCGAAGTGTCGATCGCCACGCGGCGTCCACGGATCACCCGCTGGTATTCGTCGGCGAGGTAGAGGGCCTCGTCGTCAGGCGCCACATGGACCGCCAGGTCAGGCTTCAGGCCCTCGAGTGGGAACGGCTCGCCGCCCGGCAGCACCACGGCGTCCGCCGCGATGCGCAGTTCGAGTCCTTCGCCGAGGGTGACGGGCCGGTAGGTGCGCGCTTCACCTGCGGTATTCGTGCCGATCAGGAGCACCGCGGGGGCGGTCGTCGCCCGGCGCAACGCCGCGGCCAGCAGCTCGGCGGCTCCGCGCGTCTGGCGGTTCACGAGGATCGCGAGCGGCACCGGCGGGATGGCGGCGGCCGGCGCGGGAGGGTCCTCCGTGAGAAGCGGGACGGTGCCGAGCTTGATGTCGCGCGCTGGGATTTCCCCGAACAGGCGGGCGGTGCGCAGCGCACTCGCGAAGTTCGTGCCGGAAGCCGCGCGCAGGTCGAGCACGAGTCCCTCGATGGACCGATCGACGGACCACGCCCCCGTCACGGCGGTGATCTGGCCGGGGAGCGAATCATCCACCTGCGCGACCCTCAGGTAGCCGACCTGGGCTGCGTAGACGTTGGAACGCAGAAGCGAGGGCGCCGCGGCATTGGTGGGCGCCGACGCGGGCGCCAGCACCCGCGGTGCAAGCGACTGCAGGTAGGCGTCGCCATTGGTGAACGTGTTCCCGGGCGGCGCGAGGTCGGGGAGATGCGCGGTCAGCCGCGAATGCAGATCGGCGGGTGCCCACTCGACGGCACCGGCCGCGCCAGCGCCGGTGAGTGCGGTCACGGCCAGGGCAAGGGTGAGCGCGGCTCGCTTCGCCCGCAGCGAACGGTCCCGATTAGGTTTCATGCGAATAGAGGACCGTGCCCCAACGCTTTGGCCGCGATGTCGCGCCGGAACTGCCGGCCTTCGAACTGGATGAGATCGACGGCGGCGTAGGCCGTCTCCTGTGCCTCGGACAGCGTGGGCGCCCACGCGGTGACCCCGAGGACGCGTCCGCCGTTGGTGACGAAGTCCTCCCCCGTACGGCCGGTGCCGGCATGGAAGACCTTGACGTTGGGCATGGCGGCGACGCTCTCGAGCCCGGTGATCTGGCGACCGCGCGTGTAGGAGCCCGGATACCCCTCCGAGGCCAGGACGACACACACCGACGCGTGACGCGCCCACCGCAGCTCGACGTCCCGCAGCGTGCCGTCGACCGAGGCACTGAGCAACTCGACCAGGTCGTTCTCGAGGCGGGTCAGGTAGACCTGCGTCTCGGGATCTCCAAAGCGCGCGTTGAATTCGAGCACCTTGGGTCCGTTGCGGGTGAGCATCACGCCGGGATAGATGATGCCACGGAAATCGATGCCCTCGGCGGAGCAGCCGCGCTGCCATGGACCGAGGATCTGCCGCGCGGCGTCGAGGAGCTCGTCTTCGGTGAGGAACGGTGCCGGCGAAAATGTCCCCATGCCGCCGGTATTGGGGCCCTGGTCGCCGTCGAGGGCGCGCTTGTGATCCTGGGAGGTGGGGAAAAGTTTGGCGACGTGGCCGTCGCACAGGGCGTGCAACGAGACCTCGATGCCTTCGAGCAACTCCTGGATCACCACCTGCGCCCCGGCCTCGCCGAAGACGCGGCGCAACATCAGGTCCTCGATCGCGCGTTCGGCCTCCGCCATCGACTGCGTGAGCAGGACCCCCTTGCCCAGCGCCAGGCCGTCGGCCTTCACCGCGCAGCGCCCGCCGAAATGCGCGGCGAAGCGCTTGGCGGAGTGCGCATCCGTGAAAACGCCCGATTCCGCGGTGGGCACGCCGTGCACCGACATGAAATTCTGCGTGAAGGCCTTCGACCACTCGAACTGCGCGGCGCGCTGGTTGGGACCCCAGACCCTCAGCCCGGCCTGCTGGAAACGGTCCACGATCCCAAGCGCGAGCGGATTGTCCGGGCCGACGACGGTGAGATCGGGCTGCTGCTCCGAGGCAAAACGCAGGAGTCCCCCGAGATCGTCCGCCGGAATGGGCACGCATTCCGCATCGCGACCGCTTCCGGCGCAGCGTTCCAGCGGGATGCCGGCATTGCCTGGCGCGACCCAGAGGCGCTCCGTGTGGGGCGACTGGGCGAGTTTCCACGCCAGTGCGTGTTCCCGTCCGCCGGAGCCGATCACCAGGATGTTCATGACCTGCCGATTGAAGCAGGGGGCCGCCGGTCTGCCTAGGCGGCAGGCTTGAGAAAATAGCCGCGCATCCGCTCGGTGACCGGCATCTGCAGGCGCTCCAGCACCACCAGCATGTCCTCCCACGTCTTGCGCTTCTCGGCGTGGCCGCGGTCCGGACCATCCTCCGCGCGAAGCAGATAGGACGGATGGAAGGTGGGCAGGACCGGAATGCCCCGGAACTGCTGCCAGCGGCCGCGGATGGAGCCCATGGTGGGCTTGATGCCGAGTAGTCCGAGCACCGCGGTGGAGCCCAGTGCCACGATCACCTTGGGCTGGATGATCTCGACCTGGCTCACCAGGTAGGGGAGGCAGGTCTCCATCTCCTCCGGGCGTGGCGGTCGGTTGCCGAACCCGCCGGCCGGGAGGTCGGGACGGCATTTCAGGATGTTCGCGATGTAGACCGTTTCCCGCGACAGGTTCATTGCGGTGATGATGCGCGTGAGCAACTGGCCCGCGCGCCCGACGAACGGTTCGCCCAGGCGATCCTCGTCGGCGCCCGGCGCTTCGCCGACGAACATCAGTTCGGCCTCCAGACTGCCCACCCCGAACACCACCTGGGTGCGCGAGCGGACGAGGTGGGGGCATTTCTGGCAGACCTGCGCGCGCTCGCGGATGGCGGCCATCGCCGCGGAGCGATCGGTGGGCGCCACGGGCGGAGGAAGCGGGGCGGCGAGTGCGGCGGAAGCGGCGACAACCGGCGCCGGCGCCGGGGCCGGGGCCGAAGTGGCGGGGGGAGATGCCAGGGCCGGCGCGGAGCGTGTGGCGCCCAAGGCGGGGCGCGCGATGGCCGGCGCAGGGCCGGGACGGGCCGGCGAGGTGGCGGAGGGACGCACCAGGCCGTCCATGAGATCAGCACGGACCTCGATGTGGCGGACGCCCGACGCCTTGAGTTGCTGCAGATGCCCGATCGTGGCGTCGAGCAGGTGGTGAAAGGCCGCAGACACAATCAGGAGCCTGGGCCGGAGGTCGGGCTCAAGCCAGCCCGGAAGCGGCCCCCCGATCTCCATCTCCCAAACGATCGGAGTCGGGTCGAACCACGACGCGAAGAACACCGAAGGCCCCGGGCGCCATCCAGGCAGCCGGGGCCGAACAGAGCAGAGAATGCAGAGGTGCCGCGGCGGGGCGGCGCCCAGGTCAGGCCTTCGCGGCCGCGGCGGGGGCGGGCGCGTTGAGCTTCACCGCGAGGCGCGACTTCTTGCGGTCGGCGCGGCGCTTGGGGATGACCCCGCGCTTGGCGGCCTTGTCGAGCGCTGAGGCGGTGGAGCTCAGGGCCTTCGACGCCTCGTCCTTCTTTCCGGCGGCCACGAGGGTCCGGTACTTCTTCTCCAGGGTGTGGAGGCGGGAGCTGATGGAGCGGTTACGGGCCTGGCGACGCGCACTGACGCGCGTCCGGCGCTCGGCTGACTTGGTGTTCGGCATACGGTCGGTCTCTTCTGGCGATCACGTCCCGATCGCGAAAAGGCCGGGACTCTTGGGGAAAACGGGCGCGGGTGTCAACGATCGCGTCAGTCCTTCGGCTTGGAGAATTCCGCGTCGGGCAGGTCCACGTTGTGTTTCACGGCGTCGATCGTGATGTGGAATCCCATCTCGGCGGGCTTCGTGGCGCGCACTGAACAGGGGACCTTCACGCCGTCGAACTCGCGGTAGTCGGAGAGGTCGACTTCGAATTCCAGCGCCCCGACGGGCGTCTCGATCAGGGATTCCTCGCGCACGAGCAGGCCGGTCTTCTGGTCGAAATGCAGGCGGTCCGGTTTGCCGTCCTTGTCCTTGGGTGAAGCCTCGACCACCCAGGTCGGCTGCGACCCGACTTTGCCCGCGCCCCTGGTCTCAAAGCGCGCGTAGGCCTCGCCGAGCCGCAACTCGCGCGGGAACCCGGTGGTCCGCTGCACCCGCGCCAGCTCGCCCCCCTTCTTCTCACGCACGCCCTGCACCGGCGCGAGGGTCCAGGCCACCTTGCCGTCGTAGCCCTCGCGCATGGTGCCGAACCCGTCGAACTCGAGGGTCGAGGTCTGCCTGTTCGGGACCTTCGCGTGCACCTCGAACCGGCCGGTGGTGCCCACCACCGTGATCGCGATCTTCCCCGTCATGACCCGGCTCTTGATCTTCTCCAGCGCCGGCCGGCCACCGCTGGCTTCGATGTAACGGTTGAGGAGTTCCTGCGCGGGCGGCAGGTCCGCCGCCGGACCGGGGTGCGACAGCGCGAACAGGCAGGTGAACGCGACGAGGGCGCCGACAAACGGTGGGTTCATGGCGAAGATCCGCACACCCTGCCGCGGGGACTGCTGCCACGCAATGCCCCCGAGGTGGGCGTGGCCGGTGACGGATGAAGCGTGAGGCGTGCAGAGTGACGAGTGATGAGCAGGGTGGAAGAACGTGTTTGCAGAGGCCGCTGGAATCGCTCCGAGCCCGTTTGAGAATTCCCACCGCCTCTCAGCCGGTCTCTCAACCAGTCCGGTGGTGCGCCGGCTCCGACCGGCGGGGCGGGCTGATTTTCCATTGACCCGGGCCCGAGTTTGAGGCGACCAAACGGCGTTCCCGATCCTGACTCCGTATGAACACAAATCTTCCCCCGTTTCGGTGGTGGACGGTCCTGCCTCGGTTCGTCGCGTCCGTCCTGGTGCTGGCGGCGGGCAGCTTGGCGGTCCGGGGCACGGTGCTCGACAATTTCGATGCCGCCACGCGCTCGGGTTGGGAGGACGCGAATCCCGGCGGCCTGCCCCTCGCAGGTGGGGTGCAGGGCGGCGGCGTGTTCACCTTCGACCTCCCGACGCTCGGTCAGCCGTTCTTCGTCTCCAGCCGCAAGACCACCGAGACGTTCCAACTCGTGGAAGGCCGTTCGCTGGAGCTGCGTGCCGATCTGGTGAGCGGACGCGGGCCCGATTCCTTCGCCGTCCTCGGCTTCATCCCCGAGGCCACCGGACCCAACACCCTCGCCGGTTACGGAATTGCCAAGTCGGAGACCGACATCCTGATCACCAAAGGCATCAACAAGTACTTCTACAACGAGAACGTCACGCCGGCGGTGAAGAACAACAACGTCACGCTCGTCCTCAACCTCAAGGTCCACGGCGGCAACGTTCATATCACCGGCCAGGTCCTCGACAAGGACGACGGCAACCGCGTGATCTGGGAGAGGTCCTTTGTCGACACCCCGGCGGCGGACGTGCTGGCCGATGGCGAGGACAAGCCTTCGGAACCGTTCATCAATCTTCCCGGCCAGGTGGTGACCTATCTGTACGCCGATGGCGGCAAGGATCCGGAGGGGTATCGGGTCGTCTACGACAACCTGCTCACCTACGTCTGTGACGAGGTCGTGCTCGACGACTTCAATGCGGCCACGCGCGCGGGCTGGGAAGATGCGAATCCGGGCGGCCTGCCCCTCGCGGGCGGGGTGCAGGGCGGCGGCGTGTTCACCTTCGACCTCCCGAAGCTCGGCCAGCCCTTCTTCGTCTCCAGCCGCAAGACCACCAAGACCTACGAACTGGCCGAAGGCACCCGGCACGAATTCGCCGTCGATATGGTCAGCGGTCGCGGCCCGGACTCGTTCGTGGTGCTGGCGTGGATTCCCGGCTCGACCGGCCCCAACACCCTCGCCGGCTACGGCATCGCCAAATCGGAGACCGATATCCTGATCACCAAGGGCATCAACAAGTACTTCTACAACGAGAACGTCAATCCGCCGGTCAAGAATGAGAACGTGCGGCTCGTCCTGACGCTCACCGTTTCGGGCGGGCAGGTGGAGGTCCGCGCGCGGGTCCTCGACAAATCCGACGGCGACAAGGTGCTGTTCGACAAAACGTTCGTCGACACCGCGGCGGCCGACGTGCTGGCCGACGGGCAGGATTCCCCCTCTGCGCCGTTCATCACGCAGGGCAATGTCGTGCTGTACCTCTATGCCGATGGCGGCCTCGACGACGCCGGTTACCAGGTGGTCTATGATGACCTGACCGTCTGTGCGCCTCCGCTGACGGGGAACGCGCCTCCCGGCATCGCGGGCGTCGCTCCCCTGGCCGGCGCCAACTTTCTTCCCGCGACCACGGAAGTCGCCTTCACCGTGCAGGACGACCAACCGCTGCCAGACGCCGGCATCTCGGTCGTGCTGAACGGAATCACGTACACCACCGCCAACGGACTGCGCCTCGGCGGGACACCCACCGCACGCACCGCCGCCTTGGGCGGATTGGTCGCCGGCACCGATTACGCCGGCGAGATCCGGGTGGTCGATGCGGGCGGACTCGAAAAGACCGCGACACTATTCTTCGACACCTTCGTCAGCAGCGCCGTGCGCGTGGTGGAGGTCGAGGACTACAACTTTGAATCGGGCGGGTTCTTCGACAACCCGGTACGCACGCCGGAAGGCGGTGGCGCGGCTGACAACTCGTTCACCGACCGCGTCGGCACCGTCGACGTCGACTTCACCGACACCCGCACCACCCCGAGGGCACAGGACACCCTGTACCGCACCCAGGACCCCGTGCGCATGGCCCACACCCTGGATAAGCGACGCGTCGGTTTCGATAACGAGGCGGGCCTCTACGATTACGATGTCGGTGACCTCGCGGCGGGCGAGTGGCTGAACTACACGCGCACCTTTGCCAGCGGCACCTATGAGATCTACCTGCGCGAGGCCGTGGTGAACCTCGCCCAGGGCGAGTCAGTGCTCGAGCGCGTGACCACGGATCCCACGCAGTCCGGTCAGTCGGTCGAAACCGTGGGTGCGTTCCTGGCGCGGACCAGCGGCTTCGACTTCCGCAATGTTCCGCTCACCGACGGTTCGGGGCTCAACCGCCTTAAGATCCGGCTCGACGGCCGCACCACCTTGCGCCTGCGCACGGTCACGGCGGACACCGCCGGGGGAAATCGCTATCTGAACTACCTCCTGTTCGTGCCGGTGGCCGACGCGGGAACGCAGCGTGCGTCGGTGGCGTCCCTCGCCCCGGCGCCGGATACCACGGTGGAGTCGGTCGCGCCCACGATCCAGATCGCGCTCCAGAACCGCGACACCACCGTGAACCTGTCGACCGTGAAGCTCTCCGTGAACGGCGCGGAAGTGAGTGGCGCGACGGTCGCCGCGACGCCCTCCGGCGCTACCGTCAGCTATGCGCTCGCGCCCCTGCCGGCCTCTGGAGCGCGCGTGGCGGCGTCGGTGACGTTCAAGGACAGCGAGGGCGTTGATGTGAGGGCGGACTGGCAGTTCACGGTGGCCTACGCGCAGTTCGATCCGGCCACGCGCATCGCGGGCACCGGCCGCGAGCGCGGCTTCCGCATGCGCGTCGTGCAGGCGCCGCTGGATGGAGGTCCGCTGGAGAACAGCCTCGATCGCGCGGAGAGCCAGTTGTCTGCCGGCTCCACCATCCCGCGGGTGGTGGACACCAATGCCGTGGTGGAGGTCATCAACTTCAACAAGGTGGCGGGCGCCACGGCGGGGGCGTTCGAGGGCGACAGCACGGTGCCGGGCATCGAGCCCGACGTCACGGGCAACGGGGACAACGATTTCGCGACCGAGATTTTGGCCTATCTGGAGCTCCCGGCGGGCGCGCTGAGGTTCGGCTTCATCACCGACGACGGTTACAAGCTGGCGTCGGGCAACGTGCCGATCTCGTCTTCGGTCGTGCCCCTTGCCTTCCACAATGGCGGGCCGGCCAACGAGGTGGTGGATTTCGTCGTACCGCAGGCGGGCCTCTATGCTTTCCGCATGGTGTGGTACGAGCGCGGCGGCGGTGGACATGCCGAATGGTTCGTCGAGGATCGCGCCACCGGCGCGCGCACGCTGGTGAACGATCCCGCGTCAGCCGGCGCCCTCAAGGCGTGGCGCGACGTCGATATCAGCGCGCCCGAGGTCACGCTCGAATCGGCGGCGCTGGTGCAGGGGCCGTACGCCGCGGAGGCGGGGGCCGTGGTCAATCCCGCCGCGAAGACCGTCACCGTGCCCGTCCAGGCCGGATCGAGATTCTTCCGGCTGCGCGCAGGCTCGGTCCTGTCGATCAAGGGGATCGCGATCCAGGGAGCCAACGTGGTGGTCTCGTGGCAATAATCGGGCTTTACACTCCCGGGATCCGCCACCTAACGTCTCGCCTCTTTAAATTGACTGGTATGCAAGCAGTTTCGAAGGCGCAGAGCATTAAGGAATTCGCCCGGCACGAAAAGGACACGGGGTCCCCTGACGTGCAGGTGGCGTTGCTCACCCGCCGTATCAATCACCTCACCGAACACCTCAAGGCGAACTCGAAGGATTTCAGTTCCCGCCGTGGGTTGCTCATGCTCGTCAGCAAGCGTCGCCGCCTGCTCGACTACCTTGTCGAGGTCGACGGCGACCGCTATTCGGCCGTGGCCAAGAAGCTAGGCCTTCGCAAGTAGCGCCTGACTTCCCGGCGCGCCGACCCGGATCGGCGCGTATTCGGGTGCGTTTCCGTCCTTCCGGGGCGGCCGCGGCTGGAACGGCGGGCCGGGCGGGCCGCAAACCTGAGAATTCCCGCCAGACGATCGTGCCGTCGGACCTGGGAAATTTCATTCAGCCTCCCACCGGGAGTTTGAACGAAGTTCCCCTCGGCCGGCGGTTGCATCCTTGTAACCATGGCAGAACGTGTTGTCGCCCAAGTGGGCGACCAATCTCTCGTGATCGAATCCGGCAAGCTGGCCAAGCAGGCCGACGGAGCGGTCACGGTCCAACTCGGCGAGACCATCGTGATGGTCGCCGCCGTCGCCGCCACCAAGGCCAAACCTGGCCAGGAATTCTTTCCACTCACGGTCGACTACCGTGAGCGGGCCGCCGCCGCCGGGCGTTTTCCCGGAGGCTACTTCAAGCGTGAAGGCCGGCCCTCCGAAAAGGAGA
>CAZYJB010000082.1:0-9674 GCA_964647675.1 uncultured Verrucomicrobiota bacterium
GTCTCATCGCTCTCATTCTCGTCATCTACGCGCTGCAGCGTCGGATCTCCGCGCCGATCACCAACGCCATCCCGCCGGGGTGGTTCGACCACGCCTTCGGCGGGCTCCTGGGTTTGGTGGCGATTGCCGGGGTGGCCATGATCGCCATCACGCTCGTCAGTCCCGCCAGCAATAACGTGGTGGACTGGAATCCCGGCCACGTGCGCACCGACCAGGCCGTGGGCGAACTCGGCCGCGCGGTGATGACGTCGATCCGCCGGTTCATCGTGGACGAGTCGTGGGCGGGACGTTGGGCGGAGGACCACCTGGCGTCGCTGTTGCTGACGTCGGGCTGATGCCACGGCCATTTGGAAAAGCAAAACGCCCCGGGCCTGAAGGCCGGGGCGTTTGTGTTTCGGGTCCAGGGGCCGCGCAGGTGGCGCGCGCCGGTCGAGGTCAGCGGCGCAGGCGCAAATACCGGTCGCCGGTGGCGACCGGAACCGTCACGCGGAACGCGCCTCCGGAGGCCGGTACGCCGTCGCCCACGGACGTCCAGGCCGCCGCGGCGCCGAGCGCCGGGCTGCCTTCCAGCGTGAAGCCGGTGGCCGAATCGGGCCAGGAGACCACGATCGTATTGCCCGCCCCACGCGTCACCGAAAGCTGCGGCGAGGCCGAGGGCGGATCGGGCAGTTTGTCAGGTCCGGCCGCATAGGAGGCGGCCACCTGCGTCGGCGTGAGCGAGCCCGAGTAGATACGGAACTCGTTGTACTTGCCGGCGAAGTACGGGTCGTTGAACTGCGAGCGGCCGAGCCAGTTGTTCACATCCAGGTTGTTCAGCGCCGAGACGCGGGTCGGCGCCGTGGCCGTGCCAACCAGGACGCCGTTGGTGTAGAGGCGCGCCGTGTTGCCGGAGTAGCTGTAGGTGATGGCAATGTGCTCCTGGACGCCGATGGGCGCCGAGCCCGGGTGATTCAGCGTGGTGGTCGTCCCCGCATCGGGGAAGTTCGCCTCGAACCTCGGGAAGCCAGGGCCGGACCGCGGCGTGTAGAAGAGGAAGTCCGTCCCCGCGCCGCTGGCGTCCTCGCCGGCGTCCGAAGCGCCAAAATCAAAGATGCGCGACCAGTTGGGTCCGCCGTCGTAGGTGACCCACATCTCGATGGTGGCATTGTCGCCGAGCGCCGTGATGATGCCGTTCGGGAGGTTGACGTAGGTCCCCTCGCTGCCGTCGAGCGCGAGTTGGCCGCCACCGAAGGTCGCGTTGCCCAGCGTCTCACCGTGCGCCGTGCCGGCGGAATCCGCCACGCGAGTGCCCGAGGTTTCGCTGAAGCTGTAGCGATGCTTGAGCGCGACCGTATCGCTCACGACGGAGAGCGTGACCGGGGCGCTGGTGACCTTGACCGGAGCGCCGTTCACCGTGTTGGCCACCTCGACCGTGAACACGGCGCCGTTGTCGGCGGCCGAGGTTGCCGGAAGGGTGTAGTTCGGCGTCGTCGCACCGGGGATCGCCGCGCCATTGCGCAGCCACTGGTACGTCACCGGCGAGGAACCGCGCGCCACCACGCGGAAGGTCGCAGGCAGCGTCTCGGGGATGGTCGCCGCCACGGGCGCACTCTCGATCGTGACCGCCACGTCGCGGTCGTTGATGAGATTGGGACCCGCGTCGTAATTGCCGATGGCTTGGCCTGCGGTCAGGGCCGTGTCGTAGATGCGGACCTCGTCGTACTCACCCTGCGTGTTCTGGTCGCCGGTCCAGTTGGAGCGGCCGAGCCACACGTTCACGTCGTTGATGTCACTGAGCAGGTCGTCGACTGCGACCGAGCCGACCGCGATGCCGTTTTCGTAGACCCTCGCCTCCTTGGTCTTCTCGCTCCAGGCGATGACGACGTGGGTGTCCTGGTTGAAACCCGTGGTGGGCACATCGACGGTGCTGATGCCTCCCCCACCCGGATCCTCATTGCGGACTTCGAAGCGACGCGAGTTGACGTTGTTATCCACCTGCGCGGTGTAGGCGAAATAGTCCCGGCCTTCCCCGCCGCCGCCGGGCGCTTCCACCTCTCCGTTGGTGTCCGGCGAGGTGGACGAACCGATGTCCACCACGCGCGACCACGTGCGGGCGCCGGTGATCTTGATCCAGGTCTCGAAGGTGAACTCGCCGGAGCCGCCGTTGGCCACGCCGTTCTTGGACAGGAGACCGTTGGGCAGATCGCCGTAGGCTTGGAGCGACGAACTCCCGCCCGCCAGTCGCAGACGCGAGCCCGTGAACTCGGCGCCGTCGCCGATGATCCGGCCGTGGGCCGTGCCGACGGAATCCTTGAACTCCTGATCGGTGGCATTGGCGGCCGCCGTCTCGCTGAAGCTGTAGCGGTGGATCGGGCCCTTGGTCAGGCGTGCCGAGGCCGCCGGAGCAGGTGGCTGCGGATTGATGAAGGCGGATTTCTCCAGATTGTAGTTCGCGAGAATCTGCTCCCCGGTGAGCGCACCGTCGTGAATGCGGACTCTCGCGATGGTGAGGGACCCGCGAAGTCCACCGGTGGGCGTTTCGCCGTCCGACTCGAGCTGGGTGGCAATGCTGATCGCCGTGTCCGGGTGCGTGACGATGATGCCCGGGGTCACCACTTCTGTGTTGGCGTTGACGCCGTCGGCGTAGACCCGCGACGTGGTGCCGTCGAAGGTGTAGACCAAGTGATGCCAGGCGTTGGCGGAAGGGGACCCGCCATTGTTGTCCCAGCCGAGATCGGGACCGTCGCCGCCCCAGTGACCCACAGCGCCCCAGCGGAAATCGGACCCGAAATTGAAGGAGATGTTGGAGCCGTCCGGGCCGCCGCGCTTGCCCCAGGAGACGAGCGTCTCCTCGCTCGCGACGCCGGGGTTCAGCACCCAGACCTCGATGGAGCGCGTCGGACTCTCCCCCGTGATGCCGGCGGGCGCCGTGATCACGGCACCACCCGCCGCCTCCACCAGTTGGAGGAAATCGGAGCCGTCGAAGCGAATGCCTTTCGTCCCGCCCTCGGTGGCCACGACCGGTACCGTGCCCTCGCCGCCGCGGGCCTCGAACACGCCGTTCAGGGTGCCGCGGTTGACAATGGTGGGAAGGGCGCCCTCAGCGAGCGAGGTCGCGTCGATGTCCACGAGGAGGTCCCCTGCTTTTTGGACCTGCGCCATCGCAGTCGGGCTGATCAAGCCCGCCGCGACAAGCGCGGCGGTCAGAGTGGGCACTAGGCGCCGCTCCTTGCCCCGGCTGGGGCGATGGAACGGGCCGGTTGGGTAAGGTTTATGTTTCATGGGATCCTACAACGATGACGGGCGGCCGACTCGATGGTCCGAACTCGGATTCCCGCCGGCCTTCGGGCCACGATGGGAATCGGTCCGCTTTTCGTCGGAATGCCTGGATCGCCTCGGGACGACAGGACCGCGGCCACCCACGGCACGAGGAGAATCCTCGCCGCGGGCGGCGGAATCAGGGCGCCGCTCTGGACTGCAGGCAAAACCACCGGGAATGGCTGCAACCTTCCCCCGCCGCCCCCGGGGTGAGCCACGCCAGAATGCGTTAAATACTCACCAGATTGCGAACCGGTGTCGCCGGGATCAACCGATGGCGGCCGACGCTGGCGGGGTGAAGAGGCAGGGGACGCGCGCTCAGCGCTGTCCGTACCGCTGGCGGAAGGCCAGCGGCGTCATCTGTTTCTCCAGCCGGAAGTACCGCGCGAGGTGCTCGGGGCCCGGATAGCCGAGGGTGAGCGCGATCTGGGCGATCGGCTCGTTGGTCTCGATCAGCATGCGGCAGAGCTGCTCGACCCGCACGCGCCGGATCTCCTGCAGCGCGGAACGCCGCAGCGTCTTCTGGAAGCGCTTCTCGAGCACGCGCCGCGAGAGTCCCGAGGCCCGCGCCACGTCGGGCACGGAGATCAGCGTGTGGGACGCCTCGCGAATGAAACGTAACGCGGTCGCCAGGCTCGCGTCGTCGACCGCGACGATGTCCGTGGATCGCCGCACGACGACATGCGTCGCGTGCCCGGTGATCTTGAGGTCGCGCACCGGTTCCCCGCGCATGAGCCGGTGCAAGACCTGCGCCGCCTCGAATCCGGCCCGGTGGAAATTGATGGCGACACTCGACATCGGCGGATCGGACAGGTCGCAGACCAGGGCGTCGTTGTCCGCCCCGACGATCGCCGCCTCGTCAGGTACGCGGAGTCCGGCCAGCTTGCAGGCCTCAATCACTTGCTCGCCGCGATCATCGTTGCATGCCATCAGTCCGAACGGACGCGGGATCGACTTCAGCCAGAGCGCGAGCCGGCGGCGTTCGGTCCCGCGGTTCACCGTGCGCGGTCCGCGGGCGGGCGAGGGGAACGTATGCACGGTGTGCCCGCGCGCCTCCAGGTGCCGCGCGAAACCAACCCCGCGCAGGTCCGACCACGGCAGATTCGGGAGGCCGCAATACGCAAAATGCTGGAAACCGCACGACAGCAGGTGGTCGGCCGCCAGCGCGGCAATGCTGTCGGAATCGGTGACCACGTTGGCCTGACCGGGAATCTCGCGGCGGCTGTGCCCGATCACCACGGTCGGCACGCCGCGCGCCAGGATCGCCTCCAGGCCGTCGCTGTCGCGCAGGATGATTCCCGAAAGCGGCAGGGTGCGAAGTTGCGGCCAGGCGCGGTCGAGGCCGCCCGGTTCCCAGTAAAACTCCCAGGGCCCGTGCGTGCGCGCATAGTCGGCCACGCCGCGCAGCAGGGAACGCCCCGAGGACCGGGACGACTCCACCAGCAGCGCCACGCGCGGAATCCGCGGCGGCTTCGACACCAGGGCGGGCGAGGACGCAGGCATTCGCAAACAGGTGATTGGCTGACGCGATTTGGCGTTGGGTCCGCCGCGCGGTCAAATAGAATGGCCCGCGTCGCCCCGCCTACACCCATCCTCCATGAGCCCTTTCTCCCCCGTGACCCTCGGCGTCGTCGTCGGCAACCGCGGGTTCTTCCCGGCACATCTCTGCGACGCCGGGCGTCGCGAGGTTCTGGCGAAGCTGGAGTCGATGGGCTTCGCGGTGGTCACGCTGCCCCTCGATGCCACCAAGTTCGGCGCCGTCGAGTCGCTGGAGGACGCGCGCCAATGCGCCGAGCTGTTCAAGGTGAACGCCGGCCGTCTCGACGGCATCCTCGTCACGCTGCCCAACTTCGGCGACGAGCGCGCGGTCGCCAATGCCCTGCGGTGGTCCGGTCTGCGCCTGCCGGTACTGGTCCACGCCTTCAAGGACGCCCAGGCCGCGATGACCATCCGCGACCGGCGCGATTCCTTCTGCGGCAAGATGTCGGTCTGCAACAACCTGCGACAGTACGGCCTTCCGTTCAGCCTCACCCGGCTGCACACGGTCAACCCGGGGGATCCGTCGTTCGAACAGGATCTGCGCGATTTCGCCGTGACCTGCCGGGCGTTGCGCGCCTTGAAGCATCTGCGCATCGGCGCACTGGGGGCGCGTCCCACCGCCTTCAACACGGTGCGTTACAGCGAGAAACTCCTCGAACGCTCCGGGATCAGCGTCGAGACCCTCGACCTCTACGAACTCTTCGGTGCCATCGACCGTTTGAAGTCCGACGACGCCGGCGTGGTGGCCAAGCTGGCGGACATTCGCGGCTATGTCGTCGCGCGCGGCATTCCGGAGAACGCGTTGGTGAAGATGGCCAAGTTCGGCGTGGCGGTGGACCGCTGGATGCAGCGGTGCGAGTTGAAGGCCACGGCGATCCAGTGTTGGACCGCGATGGAGGAGTTCTTCGGCGTGGTGCCCTGCACGCTGATGTCGATGATGAGCAACCTCGGGCTCAGCAGCGCCTGCGAGGTCGATGTCATGGGCACGGTGGCCATGCACGTGCTGGCGCAGGCGGGGGGCCGTCCCAGCGCGCTGGTCGACTGGAATAACAACTATGGCGACGACCCCGACCGTGGCGTCATCTTCCATTGTTCCAACCTGCCCAAGGACCTCTTTGTGACCGAGGGCGAAGGGCAGCCCGTGATGGATTTCCAGGAGATCATCGCCGGGACGGTCGGGAAGGAGAACACCTATGGCACCGTGGTCGGACGCCTGAAGGCTGCGCCGTTCACCTTTCTGCGCTGCACGACCGACGAATTCACTGGGCAGATCCGCACCTACTTCGGCGAAGGCGAACTCACCAACGACCCGCTCAAGACCTTCGGCGGAGTCGGCGTGGTGCACATTCACGACTTCCAGAAGCTGCTGCGGCACATCTGCCTCAACGGCTTCGAGCATCACGTGGCCATCAACCCGACACGCCTCGCGGCCGGCCTCCAGGAGGCGTTCCACACTTATCTCGGCTGGGAGACCTACTGGCACGCCTGAGAGACCGTGCTCGCCACCTCGGCGCTTCGCCTCGTGCTAAATAAACCAGCTGCCGCAAGGGTCGGTGGCATTCATGAGTGGCAGGTGATCGAGGCCGACGAGTGACGGGCTGCTCCGACTTCAGGCTTTCCCGACACCCGGGAATCAACACCCTATCCGGACCTCGTACCACTTCATGAGCGCGCACTTCACGTTGGGATTGGACTACGGCACGAACTCGGTGAGGGCCCTGATTATCGACGTCCGCAACGGGCGCGAGGTGGGCACGGCGGTGTGGGAGTACGAACAAGGTGTGAACGGCGTGATCCTCTCGCGCGATCCGCACCTCGCGCGTCAGCATCCGTCTGATTACGTCACCGGCGCGGAGAAGGCGATCCGCGGAGCGATCGCTGCGGCGCGCAAGTCGAAGGCTGGATTCTCGGCCGACCAGGTGGCCGGCCTTGGCGTCGACACCACCGGCAGCACGCCGTTGCCCGTGGACGCGAACGGGCGTCCGCTGGCGTTCCACAAAAAGTTCGCGCGAAACCCGGCGGCGATGGCCTGGCTGTGGAAGGATCACACGGGCGTCGCCGAGGCCGAGGAGATCACGGCGCGCGCTCGGGAACTGCGGCCCCAGTACCTGGCCAAGTGTGGCGGGACCTACTCCAGCGAATGGTTCTGGAGCAAAATCCTGCGCTGCCGCCGCGCCGCGCCGGAGGTCTTCGAGGCGGCCCATTCATGGGTCGAGTGCGCGGATTGGATTCCGGCCATGCTCACCGGGACCGAAGCGCCCGAGCGCCTGTCCGTGGGCATCTGCGCCGCGGGACACAAGGCGATGTTTCACGAGGGCTGGGGCGGCTATCCCGACGCCGAATTCCTGGGCGCGTTGGATCCCGGCCTCGCCGCCTTGCGCGCGCGGCTCCGAGCGGAGGCCCATTCCGTCGATCGCGCGGCGGGAACCCTCACCGCGGATTGGGCGGCGCGCACCGGGTTGCGCGCGGGCATCCCGGTCGCGGTCGGTGCCTTCGACGCGCACCTGGGCGCGGTCGGTTCCGGCGTCGCGCCCGGGGTCCTGGTGAAGATCATCGGAACCAGCACCTGCGACATCACCGTGTCCCCGGAGAGCGAGCCGCTGGCGGATGTCCCCGGGCTCTGCGGCATCGTGCCCGGCTCGGTCCTCCCCGGCTTTCATGGACTCGAGGCGGGCCAGTCCGCGGTGGGCGACATCTTCAACTGGTTCGTGAACTACCTGAAGCCGGGCGGCCCGAAAGCGGGCACGCACGAGGCACTGACCCAGGCGGCGTCGCGCCTGCGTCCGGGCGAATCGGGATTGCTCGCGCTCGACTGGAACAACGGCAACCGCACCGTGCTGGTCGATCAGCGGCTCACCGGACTGCTCCTCGGCCAGACGCTTTACACCACGCCCGCCGAGATCTATCGCGCGCTCATCGAGGCCACCGCCTTCGGTGCGCTCACCATCATTCAGCGCTTCGAGGAGTACGGCGTGAAGGTCGCCGAGGTGGTCAATTGCGGCGGCATCGCGGAAAAGAACCCGCTCGTCATGCAGATCTACGCGGATGTCACCGGCCGCCCGATGAAGGTGAGCCGCTCGGCGCAGACTTGCGCGCTCGGCTCCGCGATCGCGGGCGCGGTGGTTTCCGGTGTGCACCCCGATTTCGCCGCCGCGCAGCGTGCCATGACCGGATTGAAGGCGCGGGTCTACCAGCCGGACGCCGAAGCCCACGCGGTGTATCGCGAGTTGTACGCCGAGTACCGCGTGCTCCACGACGCCTTCGGCGCACGCGCGGGGAACGCCGGGGCCGCCGTCGGTGTCCACGAGGTGATGAAGAAGGTGATGGCGCTGCGCGATCGCGTGCGGCGTTGACGGCCGCCCGAGCCTGCCACCCCTCATGCTCCGCGAACTCAAGAAGCGCGTGTGCGCGGCCAACCTCGAGTTGGTGCGGCGCGGTCTCGTCACCGAGACCTGGGGCAACGCCAGCGCGGTCGACCGCGAACGGGGCCTCGTGGTCATCAAGCCCTCGGGCGTCGCCTACGAGCTCATGAAACCGGTCCACATGGTGGTGGTTTCCCTGGCCACCGGCGAGGTGATCGAAGGCCGGTTGAAGGCGAGTTCGGACACCGCAACCCATCGTGTCCTTTACCAGGAGTTCCCCGGAATCGGCGGCGTGGTGCATACGCACAGCCTGCACGCCACGGCCTGGGCGCAGTCCTGCCGCGACCTGCCCGCCCTCGGCACCACCCACGCCGATTACTGGCACGGCGCCGTGCCCTGCACGCGTCCGATGAAACCCGGCGAGATCCGCGCCGATTACGAGCACCACACCGGCCGCGTGATCGCCGAACGCTTCCGGCGTCTCGACCCGCTTGCGCTGCCGGGTGCCCTCGTCGCGCATCACGGCCCGTTCACCTGGGGCGCCACCCTCGAAAAGGCGGTCGAAAACGCCGCGGTGCTGGAATTCATCGCACGCCTCGCTTCCGAAACGTTCGCCCTCGCACCCGACCTGGGCGCGATGCCGCGCGAGCTGCTCGACAAGCACTTCCTGCGCAAGCACGGCCAGGGCGCCTATTACGGCCAGGGGGGTGCGGACCCGCATTGACCCGGGGGCGCGGGACTCGGCACGCTGCGCGGCAGCCCTCCCCCCGAGCGACCCATGACCCCGAGCCCTATTCTCGCGCAGGCAGCGACCGCCGCCTTCTCCGCCCTCGACTGGTCCATCATTGCCGCCTACTTCGCGGTGCTCCTCGGCATCACCTGGTGGTCGATCCTCCAGAAAAAGGACACCGCAGAGGACTACTTCCTCGCCGGACGCCACCTCGGTTGGTGGATCGTGGGTGCCTCGATCTTCGCCTCGAACATTGGGTCCGAACACCTCGTGGGTCTCGCCGGTTCGGGCGCAACCGACGGTGTGACCATGGCCCACTTCGAGTTGCACGCCTGGTGCCTCCTCGTGCTCGGCTGGCTGATGGTGCCCTTCTATATGCGGTCCCGGGTCTACACGATGCCCGAGTTTCTCGAGCGCCGCTTCTCGCCCGCCTCGCGCTGGCTGCTCTCGGTCATCTCGCTCATCGCGTATGTCCTGACCAAGGTGGCGGTCGGCATCTACGCCGGCGGCGTCGTCTTCGCCGGTCTCCTGCCGGAGGTGCGCGTTGATCTCGGGTTCGTGGTGCTCGATGCGTTCTGGGTGGGATCGATCGCCGTGCTCGTGGCGACCGGCCTCTACACCATGCTCGGCGGCATGCGGGCCGTGGCCTACACTGAAGCCTTGCAGACGGCTGTGCTGGTGGTGGGCTCGCTGCTCGTGACGGTCTACGGTCTCGAGAAGCTCGGAGGCTGGTCCGCCCTGCGTGA
>CAZYJB010000083.1:0-261 GCA_964647675.1 uncultured Verrucomicrobiota bacterium
GTGATTGCCACCGGGGTCCGCCAGCTTTTGGCGGCGGTGGGGGGACGTCCGCGGGCCCTGGAGGGCTGGACGCTGGTGGGACGGGTTGCGCGGGAACAGGCAGGACGTCAATTCCCGGAGATGCAGGCGCTGGGAATGGCCTATGCCGAACGGATGGAGGAACTGGAAGGCGGATTGGCCGCCGTGGAGCGGCTGCTGCTTCCGGATGTGAGTGGCACCGGCCAGAAGAACCGGACCATGGACGGCCTGGCCTACGGATGT
>CAZYJB010000083.1:271-3150 GCA_964647675.1 uncultured Verrucomicrobiota bacterium
TGCCGATTGCTGGGAAGTGCGTGCCCACGCCGAGCCCCGCGCGACCGCGCTCGCCCAACAGCTCGACGAAGTGTTTCGCGGCCTGCCGCCGTCGTCTTCGGAGCCATTCGTCCGGGCGGCGAGTTTTCCGATTCTGCTCGCGCGCCTGTCGGCGGTGACCCCCGAGATGGCCAGCGAGATGGGCGTTCGCGCGCGCGGCTACTTCGCGCGCGAGTTCTCCTTCGGTGCCATGCGGCGTCGGTGGTTGGAATTGCTGAGATCGGTGGAGCCCCTGGGAGGCGCGGAGGCGAGGCCATGAGCCACGACGCCGCGTCGATCGGCCCGAGGGTGTTGATTCATGCGCTTCGATTGGGGGAGGGCCCCACCGGCCATCGCGGCGGCAATTACAGCCACGTCATGAACCTGGTCCGTGCTCTGGCGGAACCGGGAGCGCTCCGCCTGAAGGTGATCTGCGACGAGGTGTCGCGCCCGGAGTTGGCGACCTTCCTGAAGCCGGAGCAACTGGTGGAGGTGCGCCTCGGCGGCGGCGGCGTGCTGCGCGCGGATTGGGCGGTGGTGCGAGCGATCGCCGCAGTGCAGCCACAGGTCTACCACCGTCCCACGGGTCAGTTGCCGTTCTTCCGGGTGGGGTGTCCAGCGGTGGCAACCATTGCGGACCTGAATTTCCGGGTGTTGCCGATGCCGCCGGGGAAGCGATGGTACAAGGAAGCCAGTTACCGTCGCACTGTCCGGCGTGCGGACTTCATCACCTGCATCAGCCAGTACACGCGGCAGGAATTGATGCGCTTCCATCCGGTGGACCCCGCGCGGGTGTCGGTGATCCATCATGGAGCCACCGCGCTTCCGGCGGCGGACGACACGGCGGTCGCGCGGATGGGGGGTGCCTATTGGCTGACCTTCGGCCACCAGGCGCACAAGAACGTGGAGACGTGCCTCCTGGCTCTGGCGCGGCGACCGCCCGAGGAGCGACTGGCTGTGGTGGGATGGTGTCCCCACGTCGAGCACGTGCTGCAACCGATGGCGGCCCAACTCGGACTTGCGCAGCGGGTCGTGTTCCTGGGGAGGGTCAGCGACGCCGCGTTGCACGGGCTGTATCGGCGCGCGCTGGGGTTGTTGTTTCTCTCGCGATATGAGGGATTCGGGCTTCCCGTGTTGGAGGCGATGGCGGCCGGTTGTGCCGTCGTGAGTTCGAACGTGTGTTCGCTGCCTGAAGTCGTGGGAAATGCCGCGATCATGGTGGCGCCCGGCGATTTGGAGGGGGTGCTCGCCGGGATGGCACGGATCGTGGGCGACGAGGGTGAAATCTGGCGCGCGCAGGGACGCCGCCGGGCAGCGGAATTCACGTGGTCCGAGGCTGGTCGTCGGACCCTGGCGGTTTACGCGGAGGTTTCGAGGATTCAGAGATGAGAACACTATTGGTAACAGGCTCCTCCGGGCTGATCGGCAGCGAGGTGGTGTCGCATTTCGCGGCCGACGGCTGGTCGGTGCACGGCGTGGACAACAACCTGCGCGCGGACTTTTTCGGTCCCGAAGGCGACACACGCTGGAATCAGGCACGGCTGGCGCAGGCCTTCCAGGGGTTCCGCCACCACGAAGTGGACATCCGGGATCGGGCGGCGGTCGATGCGCTTCTCGCGCAGGTGCGACCGGCGGCCATTGTGCACGCCGCGGCGCAGCCGAGCCACGACCTTGCCGCGCGCCGGCCATTCGACGACTTCGACGTCAACGCGGTGGGCACGATGAACCTGCTGGAGGCGGCGCGGCGGCATTGTCCTGAGTCGCCCTTCGTGCACATGAGCACGAACAAGGTGTATGGCGACGCGCCCAACGAGATCCCGCGGGTTGAACTCGCGTCGCGATGGGACTACGCGGATCCGGCCTATCGTGAGGGGATCCCCGAGACCTTCCGCATCGACCAGAGCATGCATTCGTTGTTCGGGGCGTCAAAGGTGGCAGCGGACGTGATGGTGCAGGAGTACGGACGCTACTTTGGCATGCCGACCTGCTGCCTGCGTGGCGGTTGTCTCACCGGGCCGAACCATTCCGGCGTGGAGCTGCACGGATTCCTCAGCTTCCTGATCAAGTGCAACCTCGAGGGCCGGCTGTACCGTGTGTTCGGGTACCAGGGCAAGCAGGTCCGCGACAACATCCACAGCGCGGACGTGGTGGCGTTCATGGCCCGGTTCATCGCGGCGCCGAGGCAAGGCGAGGTCTACAATCTGGGCGGCGGGCGCGGGAACTCCATTTCCATTCTGGAGGCGTTCCAATTGGCGGAGCAGGTCTCGGGAAAGGCGATGCGCCACGAGTACGTGGATCAGGCCCGCAGCGGGGATCACATCTGCTATTACTCGGACCTCCGGAAGCTGAAGGCCCACTATCCGGGCTGGGGCATCACGCGCGATCTGCGGACGACCTTCGAGGAGATCCATCGTGCCTGGTGCGAGCGTGAGCGCCAGGGCGCCGCCCGATGAGGCTCCTGGTTATCACGAACCTGTTCCACCCCGATCGTGGGGGCGGGGCATCGGTGTTCTCGGATCTGTGCTTCGGCCTCGCGGCGCGCGGGTGGAGGATCACGGTGCTCACGACGCACCCCTACTATCCGGAATGGAAACGAAAGACCGCGGCGTCGCCCTGGAGGCGCGCGCGCGAGGAAGTGGGTGGTGTGACCGTGATCCGTCACTGGATCCATGTGCCGTCGCGACCCTCGGCGTTGCTGCCGCGGCTGCTCTACGAGGCGTCGTTCCTGGTCAGCCTTTGCCGCAGCCTGCCCCAGCGGTTTGCCGCCGATGCGGTCATGGTCTACTGCCCGCTGCTCGGCGCGGTGGGATTCGCCGCGCTGCGCAAGCTTCTGCATCGGGAACCCCTCTGGTTGAACGTGC